>JAZFYH010000207.1:0-8112 GCA_036443475.1 Gammaproteobacteria bacterium
GTAACGGTAAATCTTCGTGCACCAGATCGCCGGCTTTGGCGTTAGCCGCCTGGTCATGAATTGTTCCCCACAAGCGATTCAAATAAATCATGTCAGCGCGTAATGCGTCCGATGTGGCGCCTTCTCCTGCAGTGCGCACAATATAGCCACCGTCCGAGCCCGCAGAATTTTCCAGGTGCTCCTGCATCAAGTTGGCCAGGCGTTCGCGTTCTTGCGTCTCTTCGATGCGCGTTGACAATGCCACGCCTTCACCGTCCGGCATGTATACAAGGTAACGGGATGGAAAACTGATGCGCGTGGTAAGTCGCGCACCTTTGCTGCCCAGCGGATCCTTTAATACCTGAGCCAGAATTTCTTGACCTTCATGCAACAGGTCTCGAATGTCAGGGATGCGTTTATCCTCAATATCGCCTTCGCCGTAAACCAGCTTGGCGACATCAGATGCATGCAGGAACGCGGTGCGTTGCAGCCCGGCCTCCACAAATGCGGCCTGCATACCCGGCAGAACGCGTACCACTTTTCCTTTATATATGTTGCCGACCAGCCCGCGCTTGCTGGCACGCTCAATAAACAATTCCTGCAACACGCCGTTTTCCAGCAACGCGACCCGCGTCTCGCGCAGATTTACGTTGATCAGAATTTCTTCACTCATTGCCATTTCCAGCTGCCAGTCTGTACTTCACGCCAGCCTGGGTAAACAGGATAGCGGTTTCGTACAGGGGTAAACCCATTATTCCTGAAAAACTTCCTTTAAGTTCCCGGATGAAAACAGCAGCCAACCCTTGAACAGCATAGGCACCCGCTTTGTCTTGTGGTTCACCGGTTTTCCAGTAGGCTCTGATCTCCGCCAAATCAAGTTCGCGGAAGGTGACTTCACTGCGTGAAACCGTGAGCGCGTCCCGTTGCGCACTGATTAATGCCACCGCGGTGTACACCTCGTGGGTACGCCCGGAAAGTTGCTGCAGCATTTCCGTAGCGTGGGCATCATCGCGTGGCTTGCCAAGAACCTGGCCGTCAACCACAACTACAGTATCAGCAGCGAGTACAGGGTAACTGTCTACCACGTCAAGCCGGGAGTGGATGGAATGGGCCTTTGCCAGCGCTACTCTGCAGGCGTAATCCCGCGGCGTTTCGTGCGGTATTGACGTTTCGTCTATATGCGCGGGTTGCACTTCGTAACACACACCCAGCACATCAAGCAGTTCACGTCGCCGCGGTGATGCTGAGGCGAGGACTATGCAATCTGCGGTCATGCGCGGTGATAAGGATGATTGTGCAATAGCGTCCAGGCCCGGTACACCTGCTCCGCGGCCAGGATTCTTACTAATGTATGCGGTAGAGTCAGTGGTGACAACGACCATTTTGTCTCAGCACGTGCCAGACAATCGTCTGCCAAACCATCCGGCCCCCCCACGAGCAATGCCACATCACGTCCGTCGGAAAGCCAACGCTGCAAGATTTCGGCCAGCTGTTCTGTACTCCAACTGTAACCCGAAACATCCAGTGCAATAACCTGTTCATGTTTTCCAATCGCCTGCAACATTTTCTTGCCTTCTTCGGCGCGTGCTTTCTCAGAACCTGATTTCTTGTATCGGCGTCCCAATGGAATTTCCTGTAACTCCAGGCGTATTTCCGCATTTAAACGATTCGCGTAATCTTTATACCCCTCGGTAACCCATCTTGGCATGCGGGTCCCACAGGCAAGCAATCGAACTTTCATTAATGGTGTCCCGCTGACGCAGCCGGATCATCGGGAATTTGCTTTACGTCCCAAAGTCTTTCCAGCTGGTAAAATTCGCGTGTGGTTTTTTGCATGACGTGTACGATAACGTCCTGCAAATCGACGAGTATCCATTCGCCTTCACCTTCGCCCTCCACTCCAATCGGATGAATGCCAAACTTGCAAACGGTATCCATTACACTATTTGCCAAGGCACGGACATGCCGGTCTGACGTACCGGATACAATCACCATGTAATCGGTAATGGTTGTCAGGGATCGGACATCTAGGACGCAGATGTCCACGCCTTTCAAGTCTTCAAGCGCCAAATATACTTGCTCATGCAAAGATATTGTTGATGCAGTTTCATTCACCGGCCAATTCCTTGCTATACCAGTTGTTCTCGATAATGAGTTTGCGTGCTTCTTCGGGTACCAGATAGGCGACATCGAGGTTTTGCTGCACGCGTTCGCGAACCAGCGTGGATGAAATTTCTAGCTGTGTCACCGCAAGGCTGCCAATTCTTCCCTGTTTTGCAGCTTGCAATTCATCCAGTGTGGATACCTTGCGTTCATTGAATACATCACCTAGTTCGCCGTCTGGCATTGGTGGAAACCCAGGGCGGTGCAAAACGATAACGTGTGCTAATGAAAAAACTTCACGCCAGTTCTTCCAATCGGCAAACCCGGAAAATGCGTCACTGCCAACCAGCAGGTACAACGATGCATCGACATAGCGGGAATGAAAATCCTGCAATGTGTCCAACGTGTATGACGGTCCATCGCGTTTCATTTCGCAAGTGTCCACCTCGAACTCAAGAAATCGAGTGCAGGCGGCAACCAGTAACTGCGTGCGATATTCAAACTTCAAGTGTGCAATCTGGCGATGCGGTGGGTGTGCGCAGGGCACGAGGCTGACTTTGTCCAGTTGCAGATATTCAAATGCTTCTATTGCCGATTGTAGGTGGCCAATATGCACGGGATCAAACATGCCACCGAAGATTCCAATTCGTAACATCAGGCAACCCGACTGTTGATGTCGCCGCCAGCAATATCAAGTAGCAGGTCAGCCAGTTCCCGCCACGAGTCGCCATGACGTAACCCTTTTATCACGCGATCGATGCGCGCGGCACGTTGCAAATAAAGCATCCATTCTTGCTGGGTGTGTCTGGCAAGCCCCTTGGCGACTACGTCTTTGCGCTTTTCCCAAACGCCCGCCATGGCGGATTTTCCACTTGCCTGGCTGCCTGAACGCCTGGCAAGATCCCGAACCTCTCGCGCTACCGCCCAAAGAACCAGCACCGCTTCGACACCTTCTGCCCGCAACCCAATCAGGCTGCGCACGACCCGTCTTGAGTCCCCTGCCAGCGCTGCGTCCACAAGTCTGAACACATCGAAGCGCGCACTGTCAGTCACAGCACGCCTCGCTGCCTCGACATCCAGTTCTCCCGGGCCGTGCAATAGTAGAAGTTTTTCGATTTCCTGTGCCGCGGCAAGCAGATTGCCTTCTACCCGTTCCGCGATTAGCTGTGCCACTTCCCGATCGGCCCGCAAACCCCGTGATTGTAGACGTTGGATTATCCACTGCGGCAACCGTTTTACATCGACCGGCCAAATCGTCACAAACACACCTGCCTTATCCAAAGCCTTAACCCAGCTTGCGCGCTGGTCAACCTTTGGGCTGATTACAACGAGCACAACATCTTGCGGCAGGTCTTCGCAATATTCTTTTATCGCCTTGGCCCCGGCATCACCGGGTTTCCCTCCCGGTAGCCGCAGCTCGATCAACTTACGCGAGGAAAAAAGCGAAAGGCTGGAACTTGCTGCATAAAAATCATTCCAGTTAAAACCGCGCTCAACAAAAAACAGCTCGCGTTCTTCGAAGCCAGCTTTTCTTGTCGCGGCACGAATCTCGGACACCGATTCTTCAACCTGTAACGGTTCATCGCCTGCCACAAGATAGACAGGTGCCAAACCTTTTGCCATCTGGCCAACAAGCTTGTCAGGATAGATTTTCATTCAAGTCTTTTAATATTGAATCACGCTTGCGCGGCAATACGTCGCAATATCGACCGAGCCATTTGTACTTCCAGGTCGCGACGAATGATTTCCCTCTGATTGCCGCCTGCACTGATATCGACACCATCAAATTCATAGTCACGGGTTAGGCTAATCGATTGTTTTGGCAAGAATTCACCCTTGTCTGTTGTGACATCAAATTCCACAATATAGGAAAGTTCAAATTCGCGCGGTCGACCACGCGAATCAAAAGACAGGGTGCGCTGATTGAAACTTGCGGAAATGATACGCAGCACGGCGGTTGCATCCGCTCTGTTCTGGACAACTTTGGTCGTTCTGGTATCCAGGCCCTGCATAAGCGTGATAATAAGACCTTGCGTGGGAACGCGTGATTCCACGTAAACGCTCCCGAATTCAGATGGAAAACTGTAATCGCTAAGCAATTGAAAACCGCAAGCAGCGAGTGGCAACGTAACACTCAATAGAAGTGACAATATGAATTTTTGGTTCATTGAGAACTCCCTATACAACCAGGTTTACGAGCTTTCCTGGCACCACGATTTCCTTGCGAATTTCCTTGCCATCTATAAATCGCAATACGTTAGGTTCAGCGGTTGCCGAGGCAACGATGACTTCGCGCGGAGCATCGACGGGCACAATTATATGACCGCGCAACTTTCCGTTGACCTGCACAACATACTTTAGTTCGTCACGCACCAGCGCCGCCTCATCAGCTTCAGGCCAGGTGCTGTCTATGACGGCCGAATCATGGCCCAGTGCCTGCCACATGACATGGCAGGCATGCGGAATTACCGGTGACATGGACTGCACAATGATGGAAAGCGCTTCCTGCATGATTGCGCCATCCTGCGTGGCGTCGGTCCGTTTCTTTATCAGCAGATTGATCAGTTCCATAATCGCCGCGATCGCTGTATTAAAGGTAAACCGGCGCCCGATATCATCCGTAACCTTCGCCAGGGTTTCGTGCACGGCGCAGCGCATGGCACGCTGACGGGCATCCAGAGCGCCGATGTCCAGCTCCGCTACCCTATTCTCGGCAACGTGTTCATGCACAACACGCCACAGGCGTTTGACAAAACGCGCCGCGCCTTCCACTCCAGTATCCGACCATTCCAGCGTCTGTTCAGGTGGCGAGGCAAACATCATGAATAGCCGTACCGTGTCGGCGCCGTACCGGTCCACCAGATCCTGTGGGTCGACACCATTGTTCTTTGACTTGGACATCGTTCCAAGTCCATCACTGTGGACCGGCTTGCCATCTGTCTTGAGCAGCATGCCGGTAATCTTGCCCCTGTCATCGACTGTTACATCAACGTCGGCGGGATTGAAATACTCGATACGACCTGCATCGTCGCTACGGTAATAAATGTGATTCAACACCATGCCCTGCGTAAGCAGGTTGGTAAACGGTTCATCGACCTTGATCAGATCGAGATCACGCATCACGCGAGTCCAAAAGCGGGCATACAGGAGGTGTAAGATGGCGTGCTCGATGCCGCCGATGTATTGGTCGACCGGCATCCAGTAATTGGTGCGTTCATCCACCATGGCATTGTTATTGTCTGCGCAGCAGTAACGCATGAAATACCACGAGGAATCTACAAAAGTATCCATGGTATCGGTTTCGCGACGTGCCGCTTTGCCGCACTTTGGACACTCGGTATTTACGAATGCTTCACATTTATTAAGCGGGTTACCGCTGCCGTCCGGCGCCAGGTCCTCCGGCAGGGTGACTGGCAAGTTTTCGTCCGACACCGGCACAGTGCCGCAAGTGTCACAATGTACTATGGGTATCGGACATCCCCAGTAACGCTGCCGCGAAATACCCCAATCACGCAATCGAAACTGCACGCGCTTTTTGCCATGATCCTTTGCAGCCAAATCAACGGCGATAGCATCCGTTGCGGATGCAAAACCCAGTCCGTCGTACTTGCCGGAATTGCATGTCACGCCATCATAGGTAATGAAGGCTTCTTCCATGTTACGTTCATCCAGAATGTCGGCATCGGGGTCACGCACGACCACTGTTATCGGCAAGCCGTACTTGCGGGCAAATTCGAAATCACGTTGGTCGTGCGCGGGCACAGCCATGATCGCGCCTTCGCCATAACCCATTAATACGTAATTGGAGACCCAGATGGAAAGCTTGTCGCCAGTCAACGGGTGCGTGACAAATAGCCCGGTATCCATGCCACATTTTTCCATGGTGGCAAGTTCCGCTTCCGTTGCCGCGCCCTGCTTGCATTCTTTAATAAATGCGGCAAGTTGCGTGTTGTTTTTTGCTGCCTTTAGTGCCAGCGGGTGTTCTGCAGCGACCGCAACGTAGGTTGCGCCAAATAAAGTATCCGTACGTGTAGTAAATACCTTGAGCACACCATCATCGTGTGGGAACCCGATTTCCACGCCCTCACTCCGGCCGATCCAGTTGGCTTGCATGGTCTTGACCCGCTCCGGCCAGCCCGGCATTGCGTCCAGTACGCCAAGCAACTCTTCGGCGTACTCGGTGATTTTCAGGTAGTACATAGGAATAGCGCGCTTTTCGACCAGCGCGCCCGTGCGCCACCCACGGCCTTCGATGACTTGCTCGTTGGCGAGCACTGTCTGATCGACAGGATCCCAATTGACAGTGCCGGTTTTCAGGTACGCAATACCCTTCTCGAGCATGCGCAAAAATAACCACTGGTTCCAACGGTAGTATTCGGGTGAACAAGTCGCCACTTCCCGTTCCCAGTCCAATGCAAACCCCATAATCTTGAGCTGCTTGCGCATGTAATTGATGTTATCCCAAGTCCACTTTGCCGGCGGCACGTTGTTCTGCATGGCTGCGTTTTCTGCTGGCAGTCCAAATGCATCCCAGCCCATGGGTTGTAAAACGTTGCGGCCATGCATGCGGTGAAAGCGGGTAAGCACGTCACCAATGGTGTAATTACGCACGTGCCCCATGTGTAATTTGCCACTGGGATACGGCAACATGCTTAGGCAATAGAATTTTTCCCGGGCCGGATCTTCAACGGCACGGAAACTGCCGTGTTCCGCCCAGAACTGTTGCGCCTCGGCCTCCACCTTCGAGAATTCGTATACAGCATCCATTATCAGTTCGTTATCCATTATCCATTGTCAGTTCGTGATCCATATTCCGATAAAAGCGCGTAGTTTAGCTGATCCGACGCCATGATATTCCGAGCACCAGCACCGCCAGGGTCAACAGAGGCCAATCGCCCCAGCGCACGAAAGGGGTGGCGCCCTGCATAGGCAGCACCTCGGCGCGCAGCACCCCGCGCGTAAATGCTGGCAGCTGACTGTCAAGTTGCCCGTCTGGCCGAATTACCGCCGTGATGCCGGTACCGGTGGCCCGTAGCAAGTAGCGGCCGGTTTCCAATGCCCGCATGCGAGCGATTTCCAGGTGCTGCGCCGGACCCGTTGAACGTCCAAACCAGGCATCGTTACTGATATTAATAAGAAGTTGTGCGGCAGGCACGGTACGACGTATCTGGTTGCCAAATAGTATTTCGTAACAAATGGATGTGCCAATTACCGTTCCACCCACTTGCAGCAGAGGCTGATTCGCGGCGCCAGCCGAGAAATCTGTGTAAGGAAGGTTCATGAGCCGCAGCCAGTTACGTACACGATCGGGCACCGGGAAGTATTCGCCGAATGGCACGAGCTTTTGCTTACGATAAAATTGTCCGGACCCTAGCGCGGTAAGACCGTTAAACAATTCACCGTCCGCTTGCTGGAAGATCGTGCCGGTCAAAATCACGCTTTGCTTTCGCGCCGCAGCGGCAGCGATCGGTTTGAAAAACCTGTCTTCGTAATCGTGATACAGGGCGGGTATAGCAACTTCAGGCCAAATGATAAAATCGCGGCCGAATTCCGGTCGTGTCATTTCGTCGTAACGAATCAGCGTGGGTGTAAACATTTCCGGGAGCCATTTCTGATCCTGGGAAATGTTAGCTTGTACCAGACTTGCACGAATGGGATCACCGGCTGGTGATGTCCATTTGACCTGCTGCAATCCTGCCCCCGCCGTCCAGGTAACCAGCAACAGGGCTATCGCAATTGTTTTTTCTCGCCGTGGCCCGAATAGCATAAGCAACAAACCGCCTGAAATGACGGTTAACAGGCTGACCAACGAAACGCCACCCAGTGGCGCAAAACCGCTCAACGGAGCGCCAATCTGGCTATAACCAACACTTAACCAGGCGAACCCGCTAAACAGGTAACCACGTAACCACTCAATCAGTATCCAGGTAAGCGGAAACACCACCAGCACGCGATACATCCCGTGCAGCCGTGTTAACCCGTTACAGACCATACAGGTTATTGCCAGGTAACCCGCCATTATGGCGAACA
>JAZFYH010000208.1:0-3232 GCA_036443475.1 Gammaproteobacteria bacterium
TGTGTAAAAGCGTTTTGTTCAAGGGTACTGGTCAGGCTGTTTACTGCCACCTGGGGAACTAGGCCGTCATAGACAACAATTAATCTACCACCGATCTCGCCTTTTCGGACTAAATAGTTTTCAATCAAATTTTCGGACATTTAGGCTTCCCGTATTTTGTAATAGATCAATCTTCTGCAAACAGCCAGCCGGTTATCGCAAGTCTTTCCGAGTTCGCAAACGGTGATACCAGAGAAACAAAATGATCCTGCGGAACATTGAATACTGTCAATGTATTAAAGCTGGGCACAAAGACATCTTCCACTTCACCATTCTTGTCCAAGAAACATAACATTCCACCCCAATCTGCCTGCCAGTCCCTGGTGAACCCGAACACGTAGGCAAATCGCCGGTTTTTGTCAGCGTAAATATCATCATGCTTCTTTAAAAAATAACCTGCACTGTATATTGTGGCGTGTGCATCGGCCCGGACGATTTCCTGATCTCCGGTCAAATCCCGCATAAACTCAATAAACGCTTCGCTGGCCAGATAATTCCTGGCAGTCAATAAATGCTCGGGTTTGCCCGGAATCAGTTCGTAACGACCATAACAGTATGAAAATCGCGTAGTTGCCTGGCGCAGGATTTGTTCCTGTAATTGATTTTTTTCCTGTTCGGAGGCCTCTGCCAGCGTTTTCGCGTCAATCGCCGCTGGTCCTGTTGACGTGGTCAGTGACAGTTCCCATTCCAGGGAATGCGTGAGCTCATCATAGAGATTGCTCGCAACTTCAGCATTCATCACGTCTTTTAGAACAACACGTCGCCTGGCAGACAATTGCTCACGTGAGGACGCGATATCAAAGTCCGGGTTGGGGAATTGATTACTATTCATCGATCATCAGGTTCCTGAACGCCTGCTCACGCATCCACATGGATGCCAGCCATTTTTCACCTTCCGTAACCGGCAAACCAGCGTGTAACCCGAATTGGCTCGGTGTTCCATCTGCATTGCAGTTCTCCATTAGCAGCAGCTTTCCGGCTTCCGGTTCAACTTTGACTGCGCGATTGGGAAAGTCCGTGGCACCGCCTTCGAAATTGTCATTCAGGTAAACAAGCACGGTTTTGGCGCGCTGCCCGCCCATTGCCAGCATTTTCTGGGCGCCAGGGTCATTTGGCAGGAATGCATCGAAATGCGGTTTATATTCCTCGCCCGGCTGATAATGTAGGACTGCCAATGGCTCGCCGTTAACCATAGGCAAGCCCGCTGCAGCCGCCATTGTTCTCTCAACGAACCCAACCACGATGTCCTTGAACGTCAAACTGAAATTCATTCCACTGCTGGTGCGAACCGGATTCCTTACCGATTTACCGGTTGATGGATCAATGGCTCTTGAAGCCGACAACGCTGGGTGCGCAAAACTGACTATATAGTCACATTCTTCTTTTCTCAGCGCATTACTCGCCTCCGCGACCAGAGGACTTTCCGCTATGACGGTCAAGGACAATTTTCTTGGCTCTGGCCATTCGAATGCCATGGCTTGCTCGATCGTCGTTTCTTCAACCAGGTCCTGAATCCTGAACGAGCCTGTTTCACCTTCCTGGGTACGGATTTCTTCCAGCAGAATGCGCGCCAGATACACGCCGCGCATCGAAGCGTTTTCCAGCCAGCGCACCACTATATCTTCCTTGCGTGTACGGATGTCCAACTTGAACAAACGTGCGGCGGCTGCGTACTGTGCAAAAGGATCTCCCAACGACGCCGCCTTATAAAAACACGACATCGCAGTATCCGCATTACTGCTATGGCCGGCGTGTAGCATGGCAAGCACGCGCCACGCTGCGGGTAGTTCCGCTCGAACAGCGGTTTCAAGGCAGTGGCGCGCGCGATCCAGATCGATTTCAATTCCATCGCCAAGGTAGAGCTGGTTGGCCAATAGAAAATTGGCTTCGGGATGTCCAGTGTCGACAATTGTTACCAGGAATTCACAGGCTTCTGTTAACCGCTTTCCATTTCCAGGTGCAGCAAGAATCGAAACAGCGCAAAATAACTGCGCACGCTCATGCCCTAACGCAGCAGCTTTATTCATCCACTGGTCTGCGAGCTGATTCTGCCGTCTGCTGAGATAATGGTTGGCAAGGCGGAATTGTGCGTCCGCGTCACCTTTCTGTGCCGCACGCATAACTGAACCAATATCACCCACTTTCATGTGTTATCCGGAAGCTGTACTTAGGATTCGTCCATTTTGAACCAGGTGTTTGACGAAAGGGTTATTCTCGGCCTGGATCCAAAATAGGGGGCAACTTCATGTACAAGATAGGAGGGAAACAAATACAACTGTCCGGCTTCCAGTTTGTAATTTATGGAACCGAATCCGTATGGTGCAACCATGTGCATGTTGGCCGGATCAAGATACATCTGCCCTAGATGTCGAATGTCCTCGAATCTTAAAATGCCAGAATCTGGGTGCTCAGGCGATGTCTCACCCGGATCAATGCAATACACTATGGACCACGACGCCATGGGATGATTGTGGGCGCGCGTATATCCGCCGTTGTAGGTAACGTGGAACCAGGTATGGGTGAAAATCTCCAATCGGTCCAGCTCGGGTTGTTTGAACTGGTTCAGGTCGGCAACAACTTTTACCAGTGCGCTCAGGATAAACCTGCGTAGTTCTTGCACGGGCTTGTCTGGCCAGGAAAAAACATTGAAGTCGCTTTCAAACAAGCCTTCCTTACCGCCCGTCATGTGAGGATTCCGGTATTTGTCACCTTCACCTGCACGCTCGATAAATAACTTTTCAAGTTGCGGGTTCAATTGTTTTGCCTTGGGATATTGTGTTTGCACGATTGGCACCGCAAAACACATATTGTAGGTGAGCTCGGGCGCTTTCATTTTGCTTGTAATCCTCTGCATCAGGTTTGATTTCGGCTGCACACCTTCCCGCTCGAACTATCTTGCCTGCGTAACTGGCTCAAAAAGCGAGACTGGACTGCCTGAACCCGGTCTACTACTATTTTGGCCGATTTTACCCGCCAATGAAATTCTACATCAGCATTTCCTTTGCCCTGTTTCCGAAACCTGGCACAGCCATTTTTCCCTAGCCAAAAAAAACCCGCGACTGTTTCCAGCCGCGGGTTTTTATTACTCAAGCCGTTTCTAAGTGTGTGATCAAACTTAGAAGGACTTGCTGACCCTTACGTACGCGAACTGACCTGGTACCCGGTACACCGACGGATCGTAGGAGTTGGCGAA
>JAZFYH010000209.1:0-11779 GCA_036443475.1 Gammaproteobacteria bacterium
CGACGCGAATCCCTGGTGGAAGAACGCGATGACATGCGCACGGAGTTCGAAGAGGTGCGTCGTGAGGCCAAAGAGGATCGCGAAAAGGTCCACGATGTTGCGCTGAAAGTGGAATCCAAGCGATCACTTCGGGAGTCAACGCAAAACGGTATGGAGAGAATGGTTGGCCAACTGGCCCAGTTGGAAGAACGCTGTGGGGAATTACGACGTAACATCGCAGAAAGCGAATCACCACTGAAAGAGTACAAGACGGAACAGGATGCTTTGCTTAAGAAGAGCAGTGAAGTCGAAAAGGAATTGAAAGCGGCTAGACACTTACTTGAGGAAATCGACACTAAATTGCGAAATTTAGAGCAGGAAAGAGTTGAAAAGGAAAAGCTGGTCCAGGAGTTGCGTGGTTTACTTGAAGAAATCAAGTTGAATTCCCAGGAAATCCGTGTTCGCAGAGAAACACTAAAAGAAAATTTGAGTGAATTAAATTTCACGTTGAGTCATCTGCTAGAACAATTGGAAGAAGGCACAACCCAGGAAACTTGGGAAGAAAAGCTTGCGTCAGTAACACGTAGAATTGAACGGCTTGGAGCCATTAATCTCGCAGCAATTGAGGAATTCAGCGAGACGTCGGAACGCAAACAGTATCTCGACGCACAGCGCGGGGATCTTATTGAGGCGCTCACGATTTTAGAAAATGCGATACGAAAAATTGATCGTGAGACAAGAACCCGATTTAAAGAAACCTTTGACAAAGTAAACACAGGATTACAGGAATCATTTCCAAGATTGTTTGGTGGCGGTCATGCCTATCTTGAGTTAACAGGCGAGGATCTGCTAGATGCTGGTGTTACCGTGATGGCGCGCCCTCCCGGCAAACGCAACAGCACTATCCAATTGTTGTCAGGTGGCGAAAAAGCATTAACCGCAGTAGCGCTGGTTTTTGCGCTTTTCCAACTCAACCCAGCACCATTCTGTCTTCTCGATGAGGTCGACGCGCCCCTGGATGACGCCAATGTCGAACGATTCTGTGCATTGGTCAAGGAAATGTCGGAGCGAACGCAGTTCGTGATTATTACTCACAATAAGACAACCATGGAGATGACCAGCCAGTTAACCGGAGTAACTATGTCAGAACCCGGTGTTTCGAGACTGGTTGCCGTGGATGTCGATGAAGCCGTGCAAATGGCAGCCATGTAAACAATGCCTGAACTCCGCCTCATTCTTCTGGTAATCGGGGTATTAATCATTGCTGGTGTTTTCCTGTTTTCAAGAAATTCCCAGAAAAAATCTTTAAATTCAGATTTTGATAAGAATAAACACGAACGCACCGAACCTGTATTACCTTCGTCAATCGAAAGTTTCGACAATTTTTCAGCCCCCAATGAGCCACGGGTGTCTACCGAGAGCGCATTGCAAGGTGTTGGCGACAGCAAGCACAGGATTGTAGTGTTAAACATACTGCCAGTTGGCAGCAGTGGTTTTGACGGCAGGCATCTTATTGAGGCGTTGGGGAATGAAGGTCTGCTATACGGCGCCTACGATTTATTCCAATACGCATCGAAAGCGGACGATAGTGTGAACCTTTTCAGCGTTGCAAACATAATGGAACCTGGAAGTTTTAATCTAAACACTCTACCGGATACTGACATTTCGGGTTTGGCGGTTTTTTCGGTATTACCTGTGAAGAACCTGGCAAGTGTGGATGTTTTTGCCGAGATGCTTGCGATAACACGCCGGCTTGCCGAAATCCTGGGCGGTGAGGTTACAGATGATAGCCGTTCCACACTTACCCCACAGACCGCTCACCATCTCAGGGAATCCATCGTGGCATTTGATGCGCAACTTGGCAGGTCGCGGTAAATTAGTAACGCTGCGGGAGATGCCGTGAATGGCCTCAATTAGCGAAGCCAGAAAACAGGTTAGAAATCTGCGAACCCAGATTGAACGTCACAATTACCTGTACCACGTTAGAGATGATCCGGAAATAACGGACAGTGCGTACGACCGGCTAATGCGGGAATTGCGGGACCTCGAACAAGAATTCCCTTCCCTGGTTACTCCTGATTCACCTACCCAGCGGGTAGGAGCTCATCCATTAGAATCATTTGGTGAAGTTATACATAGCGTTCCGATGTTGTCTTTAGGGAATGCCTTTACTGACGAAGAAGTACAACAGTTCGATCGACGCCTACGCGATTTGCTCAAGAGTGAAAAAGAGCTCGATTATTTTGCCGAACCGAAACTGGACGGTCTGGCAGTCAGTCTACGTTACGAGAAAGGGCAATTGGTGCGAGCAGCAACGCGGGGTGATGGGGCTAAGGGAGAAGATGTCACACAAAATGTACGCACGATAAAGGCGGTACCACTACGTTTGATTGGTAAGGCGGTTCCGGAAGTGCTGGAAGCGCGCGGCGAAGTTTTCATTACACACGATGGGTTTGCCAACCTGAACCGAACGGCAATTGAATCTGGCGATAAACAATTTGTTAATCCACGTAATGCTGCTGCAGGAAGTCTGCGTCAGCTTGACCCGAAGATAACAGCTGCTAGGCCGCTGGATATCAATTTCTACGGTGCGGGTGAATTGGTATCCGCTGATCCACCACGCAAACATAGCGAATTGATGCAAAAGTTCAAGGATTGGGGTCTACGCATCAATCCAGAGGGAATAGAAATACGAGGTGTTAGTGGATTAATTAATTATTACACCTTGATCATGAAAAAAAGACCATCGCTTGCCTATGATATCGATGGTGTTGTGTACAAGGTCAATGACTATGAGCAGCAACGGGAATTGGGATTCGTTGCCCGGGCACCCAGGTGGGCGATAGCGCACAAGTTTCCGGCGCAGGAAGAAACCACCACGATTCGCGCAGTTGAGTTCCAAGTTGGGCGAACTGGTGCGCTAACACCTGTTGCTCGATTAGAACCTGTATTTGTTGGTGGAGTGACAGTAAGTAACGCGACCCTGCACAACATGGATGAAATTGAAAAAAAGGATATTCGTATTGGCGACGAAGTTATCGTTAGGCGCGCAGGGGACGTCATTCCCGAAGTCGTCAAGGCAAATACTAGTGCGAGAATGAGCCGAAAAACCCGGAAAATAAAATTGCCTGCTTCCTGTCCGGTATGTAAATCGAAAATTGAGCGGTTGGAAGGTGAAGCCGTTTCCAGGTGTACTGGTGGACTCAAGTGTTCCGCGCAGCTAAAAGAAGCCATTAAGCATTTTGCTTCACGCCGTGCCCTGGACATTAAAGGACTCGGTGAAAAATTAGTTGAACAGTTGGTAGATAAAAAAATTGTAAAATCGTCGGTTGAATTGTTCGCTCTTGAGTTCGAAGACTTGCAACAGCTTGATCGTATGGGCGAGAAGTCGGCAAAGAACGTGGTGGCTGAAATTAAAGCGTCCGCAAATACTGCGTGGCCACGGGTTCTTTATGCCCTGGGCATTCGTGAGGTGGGTGAAGTGTCTGCAGAAAACCTTGTGCAACATTTTTCGAGTTTCGGAAAGCTAACCGGCGCATCAATAGATGAATTACAAGAAATCGACGACGTTGGACCAAATAGTGCTGGTTATATAAAGGAGTTTTTCAAAAAAAAGGAAAATAAAGAAATCATTTCTACCTTAGAAAGCCATATCAAATCGGACTGGCCCGTAAAAAAAGACTCACATGGCGCGTTGCTAGGTAAAAGCTTTGCTATCACCGGAACCCTGGCGGGGATGACGCGCGAACAAGCCAAGGAAAAAATCCAGCAAGCGGGTGGCAAGGTGACTGGCAGCGTATCCAGCAAGACAGATTTTCTCTTGGCAGGTGAGGCAGTGGGGTCGAAGCTCGCCAAGGCAGAAAAATTGGGGGTTACCGTGATTAACGAGAAGGATCTTGAAAAACTTATCAAGGGATAGCGCGGGGGTTGGCAAATGTTGCTAACATTATCCAATTAAGAGCTGGGGAGGAATAATGCCAGAACGAAAGTATGGCAACGGCAGGCAGTTAACGCTGGCAGTAGCAGCGTTGGCGTGCGGCTGTGCGACTATCCTGTCTCCCGAGTATGGCATCCGGGAAGGACGGTTGAAGCCTTGTCCTGCTGCGCGTGATTGCGTTTCTTCTCAGGATCCTGATCCTGACAGCCGAGTTGAGCCTCTCAAGGTCACCACAGATCGCCGCGAGGCGCGCGATGATCTAATGCGTGCAATGTTACATTTTGATGGTGTACGAATTGTATCGGCACATCGAAATTATTGGCGGGCTGAGTTCCCGGCAGGCGCCGTCAAGGAAGACCCCGGTTACGAGTTAACAGAAACGGTTGCCGTGGATGATGTGGAGTTCTATTTTCCACCAGGTGGCGAAGTATTTCATGTCCGGTCGGTATCTCGACTTGGCTCACCAAGCATGGGGGAAAACCGCGAACGTATTGAGCGATTGCGTGATTATTTCTATCAGCATCAAAAAGAGTTTTCCGAAGCAGGAGACTAAAAAAACGGTCGGAAAAATCCGACCGTTTAACCTCAGGGACTGATGGAGCAGTTCACCAGGAGGATTGAATTCTGTTACCGGGCAATTTTACTTCCCAAAACCCTTTCCCCTCGGGTTTGTCGTAACAGGGGTAGTGCCTAACCTCGCGTTCAATATTAAGTAGCGCCACTGAATTCCGCCGTGATAACCATCACGATTCCTCGAATTTGTGGATAACTGCTGCTTTTTGTCGGCCGAAACGTGATGGAGGTCTCAACTTCGCTCGGTGCGCTGAATATTCGCGGCCCCGCGTAGCATATTGACGTACCCTTCTATCTGGTCGCTTTTGACCTGGAATTCAAGCTGTTGCCGCAGGTCTTCAAAGTTGGGCAGCGGCGCATCGCGCGTTTCACGTAAGTCAATGACATGCCAACCGAACTTAGTTTGCACCGGTTCGTTGCTTATTTGCCCTGCGACCATGGCATTTATGGCAACGGCGAAGGGTTTGACCATTTGTCCGGCCGTAAACCACCCCAGGTCGCCGGCACGTTGTTCGGCGCCAGGCTCGATGGAGCTGCGGCGGGCCAACGCATCAAAATCCGCTCCGTCATTGAGTTGCTCGATGAGATCGCGGGCTTGTTGTTCGGTATCGACCAGAACATGGCGTGCGTTGTATTCGATTCCATCCAATTCCGAAAGAGTCTTTTGATATTCCGCTTGCAGCATTTCCTCGGTAATAGGGTGGGTTTCAAAATATTCGCGTATCGAGGCGGCAGCCAGTGTTTCCATACGATCAACTTGCAATTGTTGTGACACCGGCGATTGCCTATCCAAACGATTTTTCATCGCGTCCTGCGCTAGTAACTCGAAATTGATCACTTGATTGATCAGCTCCTCTTGCTGTTCGTTGCTTAGGGTGGCTCGGTTTGCATTAGCGCGTTGCTGGATGAACAAATCCACGACGTCTTGGCTTATCAGGGTTTCGTTAACTTTGGCAACAGCTTGTAAGTCCGGCGCCACGTTTTCAGGTTGTGAGGACGTTTGTTCCGTACAAGCGGTCAACATCACTGTGATGAGCATCAACAGGTAATGGAGTATGTTCATGTCAGATTCCTTAAGTTCATTTGTTACTTCTCCCGTATCCCACGGGCATGAATACGTAATGCATGGATATCCGTGGTCATCAGGTCATCCAGTGCGGAGTAGACCATGCGGTGACATTCCAAAGCTGCTTTTCCGTCAAAAGCCGCCGCTGCAATTTCTACGGTGAAATGACCGCGCCCATCTTGCGCACCCGCATGACCAACATGCTGGTGACTGTCGTCTTGCACGCTTAGCTGTTCCGGCTGGAAAGCCGCCTCGAGCCGCTTACGGATAATCATGCTGCGATCAGTCATTCTGGAAACACACGTTTGAACGGTTTCACCTGCACTTCTCGATATACACCCGCTTGGACATATGGGTCGTCATCAGCCCACGCCTGTGCGGTATCAATATCCGGAAATTCCGCAACGATAAGGCTGCCGCTGAACCCGGTTGTGCCGGCATCGCTTGAGTCTATATTTGGATGCGGACCGGCGAGTAATAAGCGGCCCTCATGCTGCAGGGCGCGCAGTCGTTCAAGATGTTGAGTGCGTACAGATTGGCGTTTTTCCAAGCTGTCGGGTACGTCGGTAGAAATTATCGCGTAATACATCTCAGGACTCGTCGGTTACCAGGTAGCCTGCTTTGTAGAGGTAAAAAATCTGGGCTACCAGGAAAACCAATGTCAGCAGTATGAGTCCAATCACCTTGAACGTCACCCATGTTTCCGTGCTGAACTGGTACGCAACGTAAATATTTAATGCAGCGGTAAAAAGGAAAAATCCTATCCAGGCCAGGTTCAGCTGTTGCCACTGTCTTGCGGGCATTCGTGCTGTGGCACCAAGCATTCTTTCAGTTAAAGTTACCCGTTTACCGAAAATTGCCGATGCCGAAAAAGCTGTAGCGAACAGCAGATAAACAACGGTTGGTTTCCACTTGATAAACCACTCGTTTTGAAAATATATTGTGAACCCCCCGAAAATAAGTACCACCACTGCGGTGATCAGGTGAATTTTTTTGATCTGCTTCTTCCAAGTCCAGGTTACAGCTATCTGGATAAAGGTCGCCACAATCAGGGTCGCTGTGGCGACGTATATTCCTTGCCACTTGAAGACAATCAGAAAAATGATGGCGGGGAAGAAATCTAGCAGGAAATCCATGATGAAAATTTACGAAACTCCGTCCTTGTTCAAAGCGTCGTATCATAACTCGGTGACCAGCAAGCAGCCAATAGCCCGTAGATGAACGAACTTCTTGTCATCCATCCGATGAATCCACAGCCCCGGCAGGTATCTCGTGCGGTGGAAGTGATCCGCAACGGTGGCGTGGTCATCTACCCAACCGACTCCTGCTACGCGCTAGGCTGCTATGTTGGCGATAAGGCAGCGATGGAGCGCATCCACCGAATCCGGCAAACCGATCGAACACACAATTTTACCTTGGTACTGCGCGATCTTTCGGCCATTGGTGAATACGCTAGGGTGGACAACTGGGCGTATCGGTTATTGCGTGCGCACACCCCGGGACCTTTTACGTTCATTCTTCGAGCTACAGGGTCGGTACCGCGACGCCTGCAAAATCCGCGACGCAAGACCATTGGGATTCGAGTGCCGGATCATCCGATCACGCAGGCACTGTTGGCCGAGCTTGCTGAGCCGATTATGAGCTCCACCTTGATCTTGCCGGATGAGTCTTTGCCAATGACTGATCCGGTGGAAATTCACGAAAAACTTGCACACACCGTGGATCTTGTGATCGACGGCGGGCAATGCGGAATTGAACCGACCACTGTGATTGAGATGTATCAGGGCGAGGCCCGGCTGGTCAGGCAAGGCCGGGGGCACAGCTCGGTTTTCGAAACATAGGCGCTGGAGGTCTCGATCCGTATAATGTGCGGATGCAGTTCGATCCAGCCCTGTTCATACGGCAGATAAGCATTTGGGCAATTCCCGTATTGTTTGCGATCACCCTCCACGAGGTGGCGCACGGCTGGGTGGCCGAACGCTTGGGGGACAAGACCGCGCGCATGCTGGGGCGTATTACGCTAAATCCGATCAAGCATATCGATCCGCTTGGGACAGTCTTTGTCCCTCTGCTGATGCTTGCGATGGGCGGGTTTCTATTTGGTTGGGCGAAGCCTGTGCCAATAACCGGCCAGAATCTGCGCAATCCACGCCGGGATATGGCGCTGGTGGCACTCGCCGGACCCATGGCAAACCTGGTCATGGCTATTTTTTGGGCAATGGTCTGGAAACTCGCTCTGATTTTGAACATTTCATATTTCTCCGTACCGTTGCGATTAATGGGTATCGCTGGCGTCAGCATCAATCTGATACTAATGCTGGTGAATCTTTTACCCGTACCGCCTCTAGATGGTGGCCGAGTGGTCAGCAACCTGTTGCCGCTTCGAACCTCGGCAAAGTTCGATCGAATAGAGCCGTATGGATTAATGATCATGGTTATTCTGCTCATGACCGGTATTCTGGGCAGCGTACTTGGACCGTTCTTTGGGTTTTTCCAGGGAATGCTGGCTTTGGTTTTCGGGCTTAGGTAGGAACAGTGAGCGCTAACACAAGCAGCCATAAGAGGGTCATGTCCGGCATGCGACCAACGGGTGCATTGCACCTAGGTCATTACCATGGCGTCCTCAAAAACTGGCTGGATTTGCAAAGCCGCTACGAATGCTATTTCTTTGTCGTTGATTGGCATGCGTTGACAACGCACTACGAGAATCCTTCGGAAATCGCACCGAGTGTCTGGGAAATGGTAATCGATTGGTTAGCAGTCGGCATAAACCCGAACCTGGCTTCGCTGGCAATCCAGTCTCGTATTCCGGAGCAGGCCGAATTACACCTCTTATTGTCCATGGTGACGCCGCTAGGCTGGCTCGAAAGAGTACCCTCGTACAAGGAGCAGCAACAACAACTTAAAAATAAGGATCTTTCGACTTACGGATTCTTGGGTTATCCGGTGTTGCAGGCGGCCGATGTACTTTTATACAAGGCAGATTACGTGCCCGTTGGCGAAGACCAGGTGCCCCATGTAGAAATGATCCGTGAGATCGCGCGTCGGTTTAATCATATTTATGGGCTTGAACCGGATTTTGCCGACAAGGTTGCTGCGGCAGTTAAGAAACTGGGTAAAAAGAATGCCAAGCTTTATGAAGAAATGCGGCGTCTTTTCCAGGAACAAGGCGATAAATCCGCACTGGAAAAAGCCCATGCCATGGTTACCGACAGCGTGAATTTGACCAAAGGGGATAGCGAACGTTTGCAAGGCAACCTTGAGGGCACAGGCCGAGCAATATTGGTAGAACCACAGGTGTTGTTGACCAAATTTCCCAAGGTGCCAGGACTCGATGGTCAAAAAATGTCCAAATCCTATAACAACACCCTCTCTCTTCGGGAAGAGCCGGACAGCATCGAGCAAAAGATCCGGACAATGCAGACGGACCCTGCCCGGGTGCGACGCAGCGACCCCGGTGAGCCGGAAAAGTGCCCAGTGTGGGACTTCCATAAGATTTACTCAGACGAACAGACCCGCCAGTGGGTCCAGAAAGGTTGCCGCTCGGCGGGTATAGGATGCCTGGAATGCAAACAGCCGGTCATTGACGCCGTGCTCAAGGAGCTCGAACCCATTCGTGAGCGGGGTAAGGAACTCGAGCAGAATCCAGAAGAGGTTCGTAGCATTGTCGCGGAGGGTTGCGAATCTGCACGCCGAACCGCACGCGATACGATAGAGGAAGTACGCGCTGCCATGGGTGTAAGTTATCGTTGAAACACGCGGTAAGAAGTCGAGTAAAGTTATCGTTGAAACACGCGATAAAAAGTCGAATATAGTTATCGCTGATGTACGTGACCAATGACTACAAACAAATCTAAGAAAATGCAGGCAACCGAAGACCACAGCGAAACTGTTTACCCGTCGCAGGAAAATCAACCTGCACAGGGTGAAATGCCGTTTGCAAGAATTGAAGGCGCACCGGTCAGTGATGTTCCACGTGATTTGTACATACCTCCCGATGCGTTGGAAGTATTCCTCGAAGCATTCGAAGGGCCGCTTGATCTGTTGCTGTATCTTATCAAGCGACAGAATCTAGATATCTTGAACATTCCCGTAGCAGAAATTACTCGGCAATACATGGAATACATTGATCACATGAAGGAACTCAGGCTTGAACTTGCCGCGGAGTACCTGCTGATGGCTGCAATGTTGGCCGAAATCAAATCACGCCTGTTATTGCCAAGACCTGCAGGAGACGAAGAAGAAGAGGAAGACCCGCGTGCAGAACTGGTGCGCCGCTTGCAGGAATATGAACGCTTTAAGACCGCTGCGGAAGATATGAACGCGCTAGAGCGTTTGGAACGGGATGTGTACCAGGTGCATGCTGAAATGACGGGCCTGAAAATTGTAAAGATTATTCCAGATATCGCACTCAAGGAGTTGCTGGTAGCGTTCAAGGAGGCGATGAATCGGGCCGATATGTACTCGCATCACCATGTGCAAATGGAACGCCTTTCAGTGCGCGAACGCATGGCAGATATTCTTGCGAACATGCGCGACAGTAGTTTCCATGAATTCTCCACGTTATTTACGATTGAGGAAGGACGCATGGGGTTGGTGGTCACATTCATCGCCGTTCTGGAATTACTGAAGGAAACGCTGATCGAAATTGTCCAGAATGAGCCTTTTGGGCGAATTCACATTAAGGCCGCGGGGACTCTTGACGATAATGACCTGGATTCATTGGAAAGCGAGTTTGACGAAACATGAGAATGGAACGGAAAAAGCTCAAGAACATTATCGAAGCCGCACTGCTTGCCGCGGGGCGACCGCTTTCGCTTGATCAGTTGCAGACAATGTTTGAGGGAAGAAAGCTTCCTGAGAAAGCGGTATTGCGGGAAGTTATCAGCGAGTTGCAGAGTGACTACGAATCCACAGCAATGGAAATCCGGGAGGTCTCTTCGGGATTCCGTGTCCAGGTTCGCGCAGGTTTTTCCGTATGGATTTCAAAACTATGGGAGGATCGTCCGGGTCGATACTCACGTGCATTACTTGAAACACTGTCGTTGATTGCTTACCGGCAACCCATTACCCGGGGTGAGATAGAGGACGTACGTGGTGTTAGCGTTTCGACGGGGATTATGCGTACCTTGCAAGAACGCGGGTGGATCAGAATTTTAGGACACCGTGATGTACCCGGAAGACCAGCGATGTTCGGCACGACCCGTGAATTCCTGGATTACTTTGGCCTGAAAAGCTTGAATGAGCTTCCACCGCTTGCGGAGATTCGGGACATTGACAGTATTAATGTCGAACTGGATTTTGGCGATGACGTAGAGGTATCGCAGGGAGAAGAGCCTGTGTTTTCCGCAAAAGTAGATACCCCAGATTTTGATGCCACCGATTCTGCGTCAGAAGATGGTGAGGTGGTGGCAGAACCTGCCGGCGATGAAAAAGAGAGAAGCTAGGTCACAGCACAGTTTCAAATCCTCAAAGGAATCCAGCTCCTCCGAAAGGATACAGAAACTACTGGCTGCTGCAGGCATTGGTTCGAGACGCGAAGTGGAGAGTTGGATTGAACAAGGACGCATAAAGGTAAATGACCGTCCGGTCAAATTGGGTGATAAGGCAACAATCACCGATGACATCCGGTTTGATGGTAAACGTGTACCGCTTCATCTGGATTCGACCACACGTGTGCTCGCCTACAATAAGCCGGCTGGAGAAATCACTACGCGTCGGGACGAGCAGGGTAGGCGTACCGTGTTTGACGCGCTTCCAAAAATTCACTCTGCTCGCTGGATTGCGGTCGGCCGACTTGACCTGAATACATCTGGATTATTGCTGTTTACCAATGATGGCGAACTTGCAAATCGATTAATGCACCCCAGTGGAGAAATCGTTCGGGAGTACTCGGTGCGCATTCTTGGGCAGCCCACTGAGGAGCAACTGAAGCGCCTCTTGCAAGGCGTGGAACTTGAAGACGGAGCGGCCCGTTTTGATTCCATACGGCTAGGTGGAGGTAGCGGGGCCAATCGTTGGTACCACGTTTCATTGAAAGAAGGACGCAACCGCGAAGTTCGTCGTCTCTGGGAGTCACAAGGGCTTGCTGTCAGCCGGCTAACCCGAACAGCGTTTGGACCGGTAAAGCTGGAACGCGGCTTGCGCCTGGGCTGTTATCGTGAGCTTGATAAGCGTGAATTGATAGCGTTGCGTAGAGCTGTTGGGCTTAGCGCCCCAAGTAA
>JAZFYH010000210.1:0-6127 GCA_036443475.1 Gammaproteobacteria bacterium
ACCGGCCTGGGTGCCAGCAACCAGTTTGAGGCTGGTGGTTTTATCCGCAGCCGCAGCGGTGTGGAACACCCTGATCTGCAGTATCACTTTTTTCCGATGGCGATACGCTATGACGGCAAGAGCCCGAACAACGCGCATGGCTTTCAGGCCCATGTCGGACCGATGCGATCCCAAAGCAAAGGTTGGCTCAAGCTGCGCTCCGCGAACCCGGATGATGCACCAAGGATTTGCTTTAACTACATGTCCAAAGCCGAAGATTGGGAAGAATTTAGAGCCGCCGTGCGTTTGACCCGCGAGATATTTCAGCAGCCATCCTTTGCGCCCTATCGCGGTGCGGAATTATCTCCGGGGCCAGAAGTGCAAAGTGATTCGGACATAGATGCCTACCTTCGGAATGCAGTTGAGTCGGCGTACCATCCGTCCTGCACCTGCAAAATGGGCAGTGATGACATGTCTGTTGTCGACAACAATTGCAAACTGCTTGGTCTGGATGGTTTGCGCATCGCCGATTCATCAATCATGCCGTCCATTGTCAGTGGCAATCTGAATGCGCCAACAATAATGCTGGCGGAAAAGGCAGCCGATATTATTGCCGGGAAGGCACCCCTGAAACCGATCGACGTGCCTGTCTATGTGGCGCAAGATTTTCGTGACAAACAACGTTAACTGACGGTAATCTCCGTCGGAATAAGAGAGACGGAGCTGAGGATGGTTGCCGAGCATTTAGTTGTTCCTGATTTTAATACTTACCCGACAACGCATACGCTGGAGTCCGCTAGTGTGATTGACGGGGGCGTAAAAGTACGCTGGAACGATGGACTCGAGAGTCGGCTGCCTGTGTTGTGGCTACGTGAGTATCTCGCTCCAGCCAAACACGATTATCCGTATGACTATCAATAATTTAAGAGTTGCCATCATTGGCGCAGGCGTAATTGGTTCTGGCTGGATTGCACGCTTTTCAGAGAACGGTATCGACGTCTCGATATACGACCCGGCGCCTGACGCAGAAGATAATGCAGCCAGGACACTCGAGAATGCCGAACGTGCCTATTCAAAACTCACTATGGCGCCGCGCGCCAACAAAGGTAATGTGCGTTTTGTTGCTTCACTCGACGAGGCAGTACGTGATGCAGGGCTGATCGTTGAGGCAGTACCGGAAGAGTTAACGCTGAAAAAAACCATTTATGCGGAAGTTGAAAAAACTGCCGCGACCGATGCGATTATTGCTTCCTCGACATCCGGCATCCTGCCAACCGAACTGCAGCACGGAATGGCCCACCCGGATCGACTACTCGTCGCTCATCCGTTCAATCCCGTTTACCTTTTACCACTGGTTGAACTTATCGGCGGCAAAGATACAGCCACCGAAGTCATTGATAGGGCCGTTGAGATTTACACCGACCTCGGTATGCGCCCTCTTCACATAAAGAAGGAAATAGAGGCGTTTGTTGCCGATCGATTGTTGGAAGCTGTGTGGCGCGAATCGTTATGGTTGATTAAAGACGGCATTGCGACAACTGAAGAGATCGACGATGCAATCCGCTTTGGATTCGGTTTACGCTGGGCTCAGATGGGACTCTTCGATACGTATCGACTGGCGGGAGGTGAGGCCGGTATGCGTCATTTCATTGCCCAGTTCGGACCTTGCCTGCAATGGCCCTGGACGAAACTGATGGACGTACCTGAACTAACCGAAGAACTGATCGACTTGATCTCGTCACAATCAGATGCACAGTCCGGTCATTATTCGATCCGTGAACTGGAACGAATTCGTGATGACAACCTGGTCGCGATTTTGCAGGCACTTAAGTTGAATAACTGGGGCGCCGGAGAAACGTTGGCACACTACGAGAAAAAACGCTTCGATGCCGGGGTGCTGAAAACGACCAGTATCGATTTGTCGCAGCCTATTCGCACGCTGGAGCGGCAAGTGCCAACAGATTGGACCGACTACAACAACCACATGAATGAAAGCCGTTACCTACAGTGTTTTGCCGATGCCTCCGACACGCTGTTGCGCTTGATCGGCGTTGACGCAGAATATGTTGATAACAATGGTTCATACTTCACCGTTGAGACCCATATCCGGCACATCGATGAGGTGGCTGCGCTTCAGCCCATCTACATTACGACACAGATAATAACTGCAGGTGGCAAGAAGCTGCATCTGTTTCACCGGCTTTACCATGACAGTGATCGGCTGCTTGCAACCGGTGAGCATTTGTTGATCCATGTAAACCTTGAAACGCGCAGCGCATCAGAACCGACGGCCAGAGTCAGCCAACTTGCCATGGAACTGGCACGAGCTCATGTGCATCTTGAGACGCCAGAGGGCGCAGGCAGGGCGGTCGGCCAACCGCTATAAACCCATCCCGGAAACCACCCTAGGACCGCGTTGGGTGGATCTCATTTTCCTTTCCAGACAGGCTCGCGGCCCTCAGCAAAGGCGCGGGCACCCTCCAGCTGGTCTTCAGAATTGTAGAGCAGGTCTACGGTTTCAAACTGGCTCCCGGTGATTTTATTGAGGGCATCCTGAAATTTCATATCTTCGGCCTCGCGTACGATTTCTTTGATAGCGGCATAAACCAGCGGCGGACCATCGGCCAAATGGGCCGCCAGAGATCGGGCCTCATGCATTAGGTCGCTGGCCGGATAGACGTGATTGATCATACCCCAGCCCGCGGCCTCACTGGCATCGAGCCAGCGTCCGGTGAACAGCATCTCCATCGCGATATGGTAAGGAATGCGCTTGGGAAGCTTGATACTGGCGGCATCGGCCACCGTACCGGAAAGGATTTCCGGCAGAGCAAATGTTGCGTGATCAGAAGCAAGAATAATATCCGCAGAAAGCGCAAGTTCCAGCCCACCACCACAACATATACCATTGACCGCAGCGATCACCGGCTTATTCAGCCCACGCAACTCCTGTAGCCCGCCAAACCCTCCGACCCCATAGTCACCATCCACCGCGTCGCCTCCGGCTGCTGTCTTAAGATCCCAACCAGGGCAGAAGAATTTTTCACCTGCTCCGGTGATAATCGCCACCCGCAGTTCAGGATCGTCGCGAAAATCCCTGAAAATGTCGCCCATGATCCGGCTGGTGACCAGATCAATTGCATTAGCTTTAGGGCGATCCAGTGTGACCTCTAAAATAGGACCGTTCGTGATGGTCTTGACGGGTGTTTCAGTCATTATTTCCTCCAGACTTGATCAACGCATCTACGGCAATCGCGCCACTCACACCACACATCAGTGGGTTAATTTCAACTTCCTCAACATACCCATGATTAGCTAGGACATAGTCCTAAATCTCTATAAAAATCCTGGTCGAAGTTCTCTCTCAAGCCCCTAGTGGCCGTAAAAGATCACGGCTGATGATATGCCGCTGGATTTCGCTGGTTCCGTCCCAGATACGTTCAACCCTCGCATCCCGCCAAAAACGCTCGATCGGGAAATCGTCCATTAAACCCATACCACCGAAGATTTGCAGCGTGGCGTCCGTTACCCGCGCCAGCATTTCCGTGGCATAGAGTTTTGCACTCGCAATCTCCCGGTTCGCTGGCAGACCCTTGTCCAGACGCCAGGCCGCAGCCAGAGTAAGCCAGTCAGCAGCGTCAATTTCAGTAATCATATCAGCGATCTGAAACCCAACACCTTGAAACTTACCAATTGGCTGTCCGAATTGTTTGCGTTCAGCCGCGTAGTTGAGGGCATAGTCAAAACAGCGACGGGCACGTCCCACACTCATCGCCGCAACGGTTAGACGCGTTGCGTACAACCATTCATTCATAAGTGCGAAACCACCGTCAACTTCGCCTAGAATCTGCGCATCCGGCAGACGACAATTGTCGAAATCGAGGTTACAGTTTGCGTAACCCCGATGTGAAACCGAGTTATATCCATTCCGCACGGAAAAGCCCGGCGTGCCGCGATCCACCAGAAACGTGGTAATGCGTTTTTTAGGACCTCGCGGGGTTTCATCAACCCCTGTTGCGACAAAAACAATAAAGAAATCCGCATGCTCAGCGCCAGAAATAAAGTGTTTAGAGCCATTGATGACCCAGTCGCCTCCGTCCCTGACCGCAGAACACTTCATACCCCGCACATCAGACCCTGCATCGGGCTCGGTTATCGCCAGCGCGTCCATCCGCTCGCCGCGCACAGCGGGCAGCAGGTAACGTTCGCGCTGATCTCCTGTACAGGCCATCAGAATATTCTGTGGACGTCCAAAGAAATGGGTAAGCGCCATAGAACCCCGCCCCAGTTCCCGCTCAACCAAAGCAAAATCAAGATGAGTTAAACCTGCTCCGCCCACATCTTCTGGAAAATTGCAGGCATAAAACCCTAATTCAATCGTCTTGCGCTTAATGTTTTCGTAAACTTCCTGCGGCACCTGACCAGTGCGTTCGACAATTTGTTCATGCGGATAGATCTCATTTTCTACAAAACCTCTAACCGTGGAAACGATCATTTCCTGTTCTTCTGTAAGACCAAATTGCATAGCGCCCCCCACGAAGTGTTTGTCGTTTGTCTGCAAGGCAGAATCTTATCACTAGTAACTTTCAGCAAACGAGTGCGTTTTATGTGGTGCGGTACCGGAACATTGTGCAGCTCACAGCCGCGGTGCCCTTTTTGTCAACTGCAGCTTGTCGCGTACTTCGGCTGGGCCAATGACGTTCGCACCCATATCGGTGACGATTCTCACAGCACGCTCCACCAGTTGTGCATTGCTTGCTAAAACACCCTTTTCAAGATACAGGTTATCCTCGAGACCCACCCGCACGTTACCTCCGGCGAGAACCGCGGCGCTGACGTAGGGCATCTCGTTTCGGCCAATCGAGAAAGCCGAGAAATTCCAGTCCGGAGGCATGTTATTGACCATTGCCATAAGCGTATTGAGATCATCAGGCGCACCCCAGGGAATACCCATGCAAAGCTGTATTAGAACAGGCGTTTCGATAATCCCCTCATCGACAAGTTGGCGGGCGAACCAAAGATGCCCGGTTTCGAACACTTCTATTTCGGCACGTACGCCTAGGTCCGTGATTATCCGACCCATCGCCCGCAGCATCCCGGGTGTATTCATCATTACGTAGTCCGCTTCGGCAAAGTTCATGGTTCCGCAATCAAGCGTACAGATTTCAGGCAGGCAGTCGACCACGTGCTCCATACGCTCGGTCGCGCCTGCCATATCAGTTCCTGATTCATTTAACGGCAGTGGAACTTCTGGCGATCCGATTACAAGGTCACCGCCCATGCCCGTGGTCAGATTAAGCACAACGTCGGTATCAGCGTCCCGAATTCTGTCCGTTACTTCCCGATAGTAATCAACACGTCGGGATGCCGCGCCGCTTTCCGGATCCCGAACGTGACAGTGAACAACGGCAGCGCCCGCTTTCGCGGCATCAATTGCACTCTCAGCGATCTGCTTCGGGCTGCGTGGAACATACGAAGATTTATCCTGAGTCCCACCCGAACCCGTAATGGCACAGGTGATGAAGACATCCTGGTTTATCTGTAACGGCATTGTGTAACCCCCTTTGAGTCTTGTACCGATCAATCGCGTCTGTGGTTCGATAATTCTCGCGACATAACCCTGATCTGGCTGTCTACTTTATTGCACTCTATATAGTACCCTCGAAAATACCGATC
Organism: Gammaproteobacteria bacterium; assembly: GCA_036443475.1. Classification (GTDB taxonomy): domain Bacteria; phylum Pseudomonadota; class Gammaproteobacteria; order Natronospirales; family JAZFYH01; genus JAZFYH01. The sequence continues at coordinate 5,653 of JAZFYH010000210.1, forward strand.
GCCGGTTGACGTGTCGAACTAAGCCCGGCTGTGCAAAAACCAGATGAATGGTAGTTCAGTCACCGAGTGATCGGTCCAGGTAGCATGATAAGCACACTCGCCACGCTCTACATCGGCCATTTGTATGCGCATGATGCTCCCCTGCACAGAAGGATTGTGTCGGATACCGATGAGTCCACCTTAGCTTAGACAAAATACCGGGGCCCCGCATTATAATGTGCCTGCCCTAGTATCCGTCGGATGTTGCCGCTAAGGACCTCGACCGACAATCATGCGTCGATAAAAGGCAAGAAACAAAGTGCTATTTGAATCATACTCAATGATCTAAGGCACAAGCTCACCTTTTCAAAGGAAGGCTGGCACGATCTCACCGAGATGCACAGCCGCATTGTCGATCAGATGCAGCTAAGCTTGAGCGTCCTGGTTTCTGGCGACGTCGGCACGGCACGCCGGTTACTGGCCTTGAAGGAACGAT
>JAZFYH010000211.1:0-7148 GCA_036443475.1 Gammaproteobacteria bacterium
AAGATGGTCGGGTAGTGGCAGTTGAACCAGAATGCCATCGATTTCCGGAGCGGCATTCAATTCATCGACCTGTGCCAACAATTCACTTTCCGTCACCGTAGCGGGTAACTCTCTGGTGCGGGACAAAACACCGGCTTCCTTGCAGTCGCTTTGCTTATGCCTGACGTAGAGCTGGGAGGCCGGGTCTTCACCCACAAGGATCACTGCGAGACCGGGGCGCTTGAGACCGGCAGCGAGGCGAGCCTCGACTTCACCTGCGATGTGGGCGCGAATCTGCGCCGCAATGGCCTTGCCGTCGATCAGTTTTGCCGTCATGCAACGGTTTCCTCAGCCCTGAAGAGGGGCGGGATTGTCTCATTGGGTTGTAGTTGGAACAAGCCAAGCTGCTGAATTCACAATCAAATTGACTGGTCAGGCGGCACTCCGTATCATTCCCGTCCTTGCGCGAAGCGGAAGATAGCCCGGGATATCCGAGCGGGGCATGGCGCAGCCTGGTAGCGCATCTGCTTTGGGAGCAGAGGGTCGCAGGTTCAAATCCTGCTGCCCCGACCATTCCGCCGTATTATCGCGTCCCCGGAAATAACGCAGCGCCTGTAGCTCAACTGGATAGAGCACCGGCCTTCTAAGCCGGGGGTTGCAGGTTCAAGTCCTGCCAGGCGCACCAGGATCGTAAAGTTTTTATGGTGGGCGTAGCTCAGTTGGTAGAGCCCTGGATTGTGATTCCAGTCGTCGTGGGTTCGAGTCCCATCGTCCACCCCAGTTCAGGCATCGAGGTATGCCACGGTTGCCGGTTTACCGGCAGGAAATAGTTAGTCGGGGCGTTAGCTCAGCGGCAGAGCAGGTGGCTCTTAACCACTCGGTCCGGGGTTCGAATCCCTGACGCCCCACCAGATCCAGTCCGGTTTCCCAAACGGTTTCCGGCAAGTACCGCCAGCGCAGGATCAGAATGATACTGGAAGATTGCGAAAGTGGCGGAACTGGCAGACGCGCAGGATTTAGGATCCTGTGGGGTAACCCGTGAGAGTTCGAGTCTCTCCTTTCGCACCAAAAATTCACCGCTAAATAAAAAGCGTGTGACAACCAAGGAAAGTAGTCAGGAGCAAACACTATGCAGGTTTCCGTGCAGGCCACAAAAGGACTTGAACGCAAGATGACGGTGAGCGTCCCCGCCGACCAAGTTGAGAATGAAATCGATTCACGCTTGCGTAAACTGGGGTCCAGTGCGCGAATCAAGGGATTTCGTCCAGGCAAAGTTCCGTTTAAGGTCGTCAAGCAACATTACGGTGCCCAAGTGCAGGAAGAAGTCGTTCAGGAACTGTTGCGCAGCACTTATACGGAAGCCCTGAACCAGGAAAAACTCAATCCGGCCAGCGGGCCCAAGATGGATCCTGTAAACCTAGATCCGGAAAATGGCCTTGAATACACAGCGACCTTTGAGGTTTATCCAGAGGTGAAATTAAAAGGGTTCGAGTCGTTAAAAGTCGAAAAGCCGGTAGTTGAAATCTCCTCTGAAGACACGGATCGAATGATTAAAAACCTGCGCAAACAGCGGGGCACCTGGGAGCCGAAAGAACGGACTGCTAAACATGGCGACAGAGTAATCATGGATTTCGAAGGTGATGTTAAGGGTAAACCGTTTGCCGGTAACAGGGGAGAAGATGTTGCGGTGGAGCTGGGCGCGGAACGCATGGTTCCCGGTTTTGAGATGGAGCTCGAGGGCTTGAAAGCCGGCGAAGAAAAGGACTTTGAAATCAAATATCCGAAAGATTATCCAGCTGAGGAAGTCGCCGGAAAGAAAGCGCATTTCCACGTCACTATCAAAGAAGTCAGCGAACTCATATTGCCGGACATAGACGATGAATTCTGTAAAGGGTTTGGTATTACTGAAGGTGGTGAAGAGAGGTTGCGTGCAGATATTACTAAGAACATGCAAGGTGAACTGGAGAAGACCATTCGTAATAAGATCAAAGATCAGCTGCTTGATGGCCTGGTAATGGCTAATAAAGTGGACGTTCCGAACGCGTTAGTCGATGACGAAGTACAACGACTGCAGAATGACGCCGCGCAAAAGATGGGGAAGTCAACTGCGGAACAAGGTCCGGAAATGCCACGTGACCTTTTTGAAGAGCAAGCACGTCGTCGCGTCACGCTTGGACTGTTGATCGGGCAGATCATTGAAGATCAGCAACTCAAAGCAGATGCAGACCGCATTCAGAAATCACTTGAAGATTTAACCGATGCTTACGACAGCCAGGATGATGTTATACGATCGTACCGCAATAACCCATCGGTGATGCACCAAGTGGAAGGAGTTGTGTTGGAAGAACAAGCCGTTAACTTTCTTCTCGAGCATGCAAGGGTCACCGACAAGTCCATGACGTTCGCTGAGATCATGAATTTCGGTGACAAGTAACCCGCAGGGGGTATGTATCAATGAGCAAGTATGAAAAAGCGAACGATCGCCAAGAGAGCCAGGCCATGAACCTGGTACCTATCGTCATTGAACAAACAGCGCGCGGCGAACGTTCTTACGATATCTTTTCTCGTTTACTGAAGGACCGCGTAGTATTTGTGGTCGGTGAGATCGAAGACCACATGGCCAATCTGGTTATGGCGCAGTTGCTTTTCCTGGAGTCCGAAAATCCGGATAAGGACATTCACTTGTACGTGAATTCGCCCGGTGGCGCAGTGACCGCAGGTTTTTCGATTTACGACACCATGCAGTTTATCAAGCCGGATATCAGCACTATATGCATGGGGCAGGCAGCCAGTATGGGGGCGGTGTTGTTGGCTGGCGGGGCCAAGGGCAAGCGCTTCTGTTTGCCGCATTCGCGTATGATGATTCACCAGCCGCTAGGAGGTTATCAGGGCCAGGCCAGCGATATCGACATACACGCCAAAGAGATTCTTGCCATCCGTGAGCGGTTGAATCATATTCTTGCCAAGCATACTGGCCAAAAGCTTCAGCAAATTCAAAAGGATACGGATCGTGATCGGTTCATGAGTGCAGACGAAGCCGTGAAGTACGGACTAATCGATACCGTGCTGGAAAAGCGCTCTCAGGAACAGGTGAGTAAAAAATAGCCATTTTTCACCTGATTTTTCAGTTGTTTCGGGAACACAAGTTTGCACTGTCCGGTCATCATGCTATACATGGCATTAAGCACGAAAATTCCTGATTTTATTGGGATTCTAAGGAAAGCTCATGACTGACGAAGCACGCGGAAGTGGTGACAGTGGCAAGCTGCTCTACTGCTCTTTCTGCGGTAAAAGCCAGCATGAAGTTCGCAAGCTGATCGCCGGCCCCTCGGTATTCGTTTGTGATGAATGTGTCGAGTTGTGTAACGACATAATTCGCGAAGAAATGCAAGAGCAGGCGGATTCACCGGGTTCAAAACTTCCACGACCCCAGGAAATTAAATCGGTGTTGGATCAGTACGTGATTGGCCAGGAACGCGCTAAAAAAGTTCTGGCCGTCGCGGTCTACAACCATTACAAACGCCTCGAGAATAGCCAGAGTAATAAGGACAAGGACGATGTAGAGCTTTCCAAGAGCAATATTTTGCTCATCGGCCCGACTGGCTCAGGGAAAACCTTGCTTGCCGAGACGCTGGCAAGGCTGCTGAATGTGCCATTTACTATTGCTGACGCGACCACTCTTACGGAGGCAGGTTACGTCGGTGAAGATGTTGAAAACATTATCCAGAAGCTGTTGCAAAAATGTGATTACGATGTAGAAAAGGCGCAAACGGGCATTGTGTACATAGATGAAATCGACAAGATTTCGCGCAAATCTGACAACCCATCCATTACCCGTGATGTGTCAGGCGAGGGCGTCCAGCAGGCCCTGCTAAAGCTCATAGAAGGCACCGTTGCCTCGGTACCGCCACAAGGCGGTCGCAAACACCCGCAGCAGGAATTCCTGCAGGTGGATACGTCCAACATTCTTTTTGTCTGTGGCGGCGCCTTTTCCGGTCTAGAGAAAATCATTCGCAGTCGAACCGAGAAGAGCGGAATCGGGTTTGTGGCTGAAGTGCACAGCAAGGATGACTCGCGCGGTATTGGTGAGGTGCTGCACGGTGTCGAACCGGAAGATCTGATCAAGTACGGCCTGATTCCGGAGTTCGTCGGGCGTCTCCCGGTGGTGGCGACCCTAGAAGAACTTGATGAAGATGCGTTGGTGAAAATCCTAGTCGAACCAAAAAATGCCATAACCAAACAGTATCGGAAATTGTTTGACATGGAAGGGGTTGAGCTTGAGTTTCGTGAAGACGCCCTGCGCGCTACAGCCCTCAAGGCGATGGATCGCAAGACCGGTGCCCGTGGTTTACGAACCATTCTTGAATACGTATTGCTGGATACGATGTACGACCTGCCATCGATGGAGGATGTGTCTAAAATCCTGGTTGATGAGACGGTTATCAAAGGCGAAAACAAGCCTTACATAATGTATGAAAGTGACGACGCTAAGCGGGCAGCCGCTGAGGATTGACGCGCGTGGGCTTGATATCACGTAACCTAGCCCCATATTCACCATAGCCTGTAGTAAAATCCCGTTACTGCGATGGGCGTTTTTTGTTCCATTGATTGAGGAGACGCATGGCCAGTGAAACCAAGGGTCTGACCAATTCCATGGCCACGAACCAGACTGTGGCCGTGCTTCCGCTACGTGATGTCGTGGTCTATCCGCATATGGTCATTCCATTGTTTGTCGGCAGGCAAAAATCGATTCGCGCCTTGGAACAGGCGATGCAGGATGACAAGCAGATTCTGCTGGTTGCGCAAAAAAGTGCCGAAATTGACGAACCCACCGGAAATGACATACATCGTGTGGGTGTTCTCGCCACCTTGCTCCAGCTTTTGAAGTTACCGGATGGTACGGTGAAAGTACTAGTAGAGGGTGGCCGACGCGCACGCATCACCAAACTGCACGATGATGAATATTTCTCTGCTGAAACGGAATTGATTGACGAAGGCGCGGATTTCGACGAGCGCGAAGTAGACGTGATGATGCGTTCGATCATGACGCAGTTCGATCAGTATGTGAAACTGAATAAGAAAATACCACCCGAAATCCTAACGTCGCTGGCCGGCATCGACACGCCCGGTCGTCTATCTGACACCATTGCTGCGCATATGTCGCTAAAGATTGACGAAAAGCAGCATATCCTGGAAATAGAAAATGTTGTTGCGCGGCTGGAGCATATTCTTGCATTGATTGAAGGCGAAATTGATCTGATGCAGATCGAAAAGCGAATCCGCGGCCGCGTCAAGCAGCAAATGGAAAAAAGCCAGCGCGAGTACTACCTGAACGAACAGATGAAGGCCATTCAAAAGGAATTGGGTGACATGGAAGACGCGCCCAACGAAATCGAGGAACTTGAACAACGTATTGCCAGGGCTGGTATGGGCAAGGAGGCCAAGAATAAAGCTACATCGGAACTAAACAAGCTCAAACTTATGTCTCCCATGTCCGCCGAGGCAACGGTGGTCCGTAACTACATCGACTGGTTGCTTGATGTGCCGTGGCGCAAGCGCACGCGCATACGGCAGGAATTGAAGGGTGCCGAAAAGGTCCTAGAAGAAGACCATTATGGGCTTGAAAAAGTAAAAGAACGAATTCTCGAATATCTGGCCGTGCAACAACGGGTCAAAAAGCTCAAGGGTCCGATCCTGTGTCTGGTCGGGCCACCGGGCGTCGGCAAGACTTCGTTGGGTAAAAGTATTGCGCGAGCAACGAATCGCAAATTTGCCCGCATGTCGCTAGGCGGCGTGCGTGACGAAGCCGAGATTAGGGGCCATCGCCGCACTTACATCGGTTCCATGCCGGGCAAGATCATTCAAAACATGGCAAGGATTGGTGTTCGCAACCCGTTGTTCCTGCTGGACGAAATCGACAAAATGTCCATGGATTTCCGTGGCGATCCGTCTTCGGCTTTGCTGGAAGTTCTAGATCCCGAGCAGAACAACACTTTCAACGACCATTATCTTGAAGTGGACTTTGACCTGTCGGACGTCATGTTTGTCGCAACGGCAAACACCATGAACATTCCGCCGCCGCTGCTTGATCGAATGGAAGTCATTCGGCTACCTGGCTACACGGAACAGGAAAAGTCCACCATCGCACGTCGTTACTTGTTGCCTAAGCAGATTGAAGCAAACGGCTTGAAGCCGGATGAAATCGACGTTAGCGACGCAGCGATTGGCAGCATTATCCACTACTACACGAGGGAGGCCGGGGTCCGTAATCTGGAACGCGAGTTGTCCAAAATATGTCGCAAGGTAGTCAAGGAGATGTTATTGCGTCCGCGTGAAGGCAAACGGCGTGTATCGCCGAAAGCGCTGGAGAAGTATCTGGGTGTACAAAGGTTCCGTTATGGGATAGCAGAAGAGGAAGATCGAGTCGGACAGGTTACCGGTCTGGCGTGGACCGAGGTGGGCGGTGAATTGTTAACCATCGAGGCCGCCGTAGTGCCAGGAAAAGGCAAGTTGTCGCACACGGGTCAACTTGGCGAGGTGATGCAGGAATCCATTCAGGCGGCGATGACAGTAGTTCGTGGTCGCACCGCCGTGCTGGGTATAAATGAAGATTTTTACCAAAAGCAGGATGTGCATATTCACGTACCCGAGGGCGCGACACCTAAGGATGGACCCAGTGCGGGAATCGGTATGTGCACCGCATTGGTGTCTGCCTTGTCGAAAATTCCGGTCCGCGCCGACGTTGCCATGACAGGGGAGATCACCCTTCGTGGCGAAATTTTACCCATCGGCGGACTCAAGGAGAAATTGCTGGCGGCGCTGCGCGGTGGAATTCGAACCGTGTTGATTCCCGATGAAAACAAGAAGGACCTCGTCGACATTCCGCGTGAAGTGAAATCAAAACTTGAAATCGTGCCGGTAAAATGGATCGATGAAGTGTTTGAAATTGCGTTACCGTCTTGGTCAAGTAATGCAGAAAAGGACGAAATTTCAGTAACTTCTGCAGAGAGCGGGGAATCCGCTTCAGGTGTAAAATCGGATCCGGATTCCGTGGTCGCCCATTAGGTCCGGAAGCGAATTTTAAGTAAGCATCGAACACCGGGCGTGCAACGTGATTTGTACATGCTGACTATTTTTTGCTCACTTTTTCCTTAACTATTTTGGCGTAC
>JAZFYH010000212.1:0-12870 GCA_036443475.1 Gammaproteobacteria bacterium
TGCATCGTTGCGACTGACGATGGTCCCGGGGATCCAAATCACGGAACTCATTTCCGTACGCATGGCATCACTCACACGTACTGGTGCCGGTGGTGGCCCTTGCGGTTCTGGCTGTGCTTCCGTAGAACGGAAAATCAAAAATGACCCAACGGCGATAGCAAAGACCAGTCCAGTAGTTACAAGTTTGGTTTTCATATCATTGCCCAGTTAATGTGTTCAAGTTGCGTGTTCCAATGTTGAAGTCGAAGTTGCTTTTGTGGTTACCGTTGATCCGGCGCGTTCACCCAGGCGCAGGAAACATGGCAACAAAACAAGTGTGAAAATGGCGCTGACCGACATGCCGCCGACAATAACCATCGCCAGTCCGCGATACATCACACTGCCGGCACCTGGAATAAGGACCAGTGGCAGCATGCCGAAAATGGTTGTTGTGGTGCTCATGAAAATCGGGCGCAGCCGGATACGCAATGCCATTGCTACAGCTTCCGTACGGTTGCTGCCTTCACGTTCGCTCATTCGCGTCTGGTGTACGAGCAGGATGGCATTGTTGACAACCAGACCCAGCAAAATGATGAACCCGATCATGGTCAACAGGTCCAGGGGCTGGAATATCACCAGGTTCAGTATGCGGATGGCAATCACGCCGCCAACCGTTGCGAGCGGAATGGTGAGCAATACAAATAGGCTGTCACGCGGGCTACGGAACAAGGCGCTCATCAGCAGGAATAGCACCAGCAATGCCAGTGCAAAATTTTCCGTCATGTTCTTTACCGCGGTGTTCAGGCTGGACGCGGAACCGCCGTACTGGATTGAACCGTCCGCTGGTAACAGCGCGCGTAATTGTGGTTCGACGTTGTCACGGATCGCGCTCATGGCTTCCTCCAGTGACACGTTGTCCGGTGGGTTTACCTGCAACGTGATCGTGCGACTGCCATCAATGCGACGCATGGCAGTCGGACCGACCGTCGCCTCAATATCAACCAACTCGCCAAACTGCAGAATTGCGCCGGAAGGCGTGGCCAAGGGAACTGCGCTTAGCTCTTGCGAGTTTTCCCAGGGCTCGCCGCGCAGGATGACGTTCATGCGCTTTTCACCGTCAAAATATTCACCCAAGAACGCACCATCGCCCAGGGCCTGTACTACGGTACCGATGCCGGCGCGCGTCCAGCCTGCTTCCAGAATGCGCTGGTCATTCGGTCTTAGGCGTAATTCTGGTTCCGCCAGTTCCAACCCTGGCCATGCCTGTATCTGTGAACCCGGCAAGGCGGTGGAGATCAGCTCCTTGCCGACTCGTGCGGTGTCTATAATTGCGCGCAGGTCGATGGACTGTAGGTGTACTTCTATTGAGCGGTTGGAGCCGAAGCCACCGAATAAATTGCCCTGGTCGGCAAATCCTTGTGTATCCGGCAGGTCAACCATGATTTCCTCGCGCACAATGCGCTTCAATTCATCTACATCACCCTGGTCTTTAGCGCGAATGCCCAGTGTGCCGCCGCCCGGCCACATCCAGAAATAATAATTGCGCAGTGCCGGTTCCTTGGTGCCTTCCATGTACGGCCGCAGGCGTTCGACCATAACGTCCACGACTTCACGCTTTACGGTATCCGTGTTGGCACCCGGTGGCACCTGGAAAAATGCGTCCACGGCATCGCGTTTGACCGGTGGCAGGTAATCGAGACTCGGAATTAGCAACATCGTAACTAGAATGGGTATGCCCATCATGCCGGCGATCAAAGCATAGCGACGTTTGGCGGTGCCGGTAAGCCACATGATTTTTTGGGCCAGCTTAGTCCATGCCGATGCGTGAAAATCCTTCGTGCTTTCACTGGTCAACCAGCGTGTCGCAATAACCGGCAACACAGTAACCGCGACAATTAATGAGATCGACACCGCGATGGCAATAGTCAATGCCAAGTCAGCGAACAACTGACCGGAGGCGTCCTTGAGAAAAATAACCGGCAAGAAGATGGCAACCGTGGTGGCAGTAGATGCCACCAGCGCGCCCCACACCTGGTCCGCACCCTGTCGCGATGAGTCTTCCGGACTTTTTCCCTCTTCACGCAGGCGTACGATGTTTTCCAATACGACAATTGCCGCATCGAGCACCATGCCTGTCGCAAATGCCAGGCCCGCCAGGGAAATCACGTTAAGCGTGCGACCGGTAATATTGAGCACGATGAAGGTGCCGAGCAATGACGCGGGAATCGCAAAAGCAACCAGCAGGGTGGCGCGCATGCGACGCAGGAACCACCACAACACACCGACCGCAAAGAAAACACCTAACAACAAGTTGCCGGTGACTAGATTAACCGCGCGATAGATGAATACGGAAGCGTCAAACGATTGTTCAATAGCAAGACCCTGTGCGGCCACCGGACCATCGCGCAATTCCGCCACAACCGCCTTTACTTCTTCCAGTGTTTCTAAAACGTTGGCGCCATTTTCGCGCAAGACTTGTATGGCCATTGCTGAATTGCCGTTTTGAATTACTATGTTGTCAGCGTCACTCCGCTGCACACGAATTTCAGCAATATCACCCAATCGCACCGGGCGACCGTCGCGCCAGTCAAGAATGAGTTCGGACAACTGGTTAGGGGTATAGCGTCCTTCAAAACGCAAGGTGTACTGGCGTCGACCCACGTCGACAAAGCCACCGGAAATATCATTGCTGCGACCTACCAGGGCGGCGATCTGAGAAATGGGAATACCATACTCGGCGGCCCGGTAAGGATCGAACACCACCTGCAGTTCTTCGTCCTGGACACCATTCAAGTTGACACCAGCCACACCGGGCACGGATTCAATGCGTGGTTTGATCACGTCTTCGACGAATCGCTGGTAATCACCGATTTCACCGCGAGTTTCAGGAAGTTTTTGGATGAAGAACCAGGTCAGGCTGGCGTTAGCGCCACCACCGCCATCACCCAATTGTACGAACGGGCGCGTGGCATCAACCGGCAGGGGACGCATGCGGTTCAGACGTGCGAGCACATCGACCAGTGCATGGTTCATATCGGTACCGAGACCAAAAGTGAGGTTCACCCACAACCAGCCCCGGCCGACGTTGGCATTCATTTCCTGCAAACCGGGTATGCCTTGCAGCACGTCTTCCAGCGGTTCGAGAATCTCAGATTCCATTTCCTGGGGGGAAGCCGACCGCCAACCCGCATTAATGGTCATACGGGGTTCTTCGATATCTGGAAACAGCTGTAAAGGGAGCTTAAACAGCGAAAACAGGCCAAACAGGAAAATGATGGCCACACCGACCGCCACACCGGTCGGATTCTTGAGCGAATAATTGGTCAGATTCATGAGCTGGATCCCTCGTACCCCCGTTTCCCGGGCGGTAGTCGTTTCTGCAGATTAGCCTTAGAGCCTGTGGCTTCGCCCTAAGTTCCGGGCAATCTGTAAAAAAATTTGCTGCTTTGCAATACAGGGTTTACGGGTTAGATGTTGCCGGTGCCTGACAGGTTTAGACGCCGCCCGATGCGGTCGGTTGGCAAGGCAGCCGAGGTTGGCTCGACAAGGTCGGTAGGCAACGCAGACAAGGTTAGCCCGACGCCACGGGTATACTGTCGGCCCATGGGTGAATGTCCTATTTTTTTAGCACTGGAAGCTGGAACCACGGTGGTTACGGGCAATGACCGGTTGGCACGACACCAGCTGGAGCGGTATGCGGAACGCCACCTGCAGGCTGGCCAATTGGCCTGGATACGTCCAAAGCTGCTCAGTTGGCAGGCATTCCTCAATGAACTCGCTGATCACTGGTTATTTGACCGGGCCGATTCACCGAAACGGCTGAGTACGGCTGCCGCCACAGCGCTTTGGGAAAAGCTGGTGCGTGACGCATCGCCAGTTCCCATCCTTCAACCTGGCGCTACCGCACGGAGTCTGCAAGATGCCTGGAATTCTCTGCATGCTGTCATGCTGGATGAAACCCTCTTGCGTCCGGAAACACTGGACTGCCGCGCCTTTGTCGATTGGGCAGGGCGATTCCGCCGTTATTGCGAAGCAGCAGGTTTCGTTGATGCCGCACGAATACCCGATTTGTTGTCACAACAGCTGTCGCGCAAGGAAAGCCCAAACCCCGGGCGCATCGTGCTGACAGGTTTTCTTGAACTGACTCCGCAACAACAAAATTTCCTGGCCGCCTGGGAAGCAGCCGGCGGCGAATGGCGACGGGTTGATCCTGTTCATGATTTACCACACGGTGATATCAAGGTTGCCGGGTTTGTCGACTCTGAACAGGAATGCATTGCAGCCGCACGATGGGCGCGAGACTTGTTGTCGTCAAATCCCTCTGCGCGTATCGGAATTGTTGCGCATGATCTGGAGGCGCGTCGCGCCCTGATCCGCCGGCACTTGATACGCCAGCTGTTGCCCACCTCGCGCCTGGCGGAAGTTATCGATAATCCTCCATTCAATTTCTCCATGGGTCGTCCGTTGTGCGAGTACGCAATGATTCGCGACGCGCTGATTATCCTGTCTCTCGGCGAACGGATTGATTACCGTGACGCGGGCCGCCTGTTACGCTCCCCGTTCCTCGGCGATGACGCACAGCAACGGTCCAGCTATTTGCAACTGGGAAAAGCAATACGGGATTCAGGCAGGCACACCTTTAATATAGGGTTTCTTGCAAGCCTCGCCGCACAGCATGCCTCGGTTTTTGCCGGGAAGCTTGAACGCTTTCAAACCTTGCGTGCAAATCAGCCGTCGCGTCAGCGTGCCGAGCGTTGGGCACATTGTTTTAGTGATGAGCTGAAATTGCTCGGCTGGTCACAGGGTCGCACGCTGAGTAGTGATGAAAACCAGTTGCGTGAAGCGTGGTACGGAATACTTGGTGGGTTTTCAGGGCTAGATACGATTCTGCAGAAAATGGATCGCACCACTGCTTTGTCACAACTTTCACGCTTGGCCGCAGAACGGGTGTTCCAGGCCCGAACGGGAACAGCGCCGGTGCAGGTACTCGGGTTGCTGGAAGCGATAGGATTGCAATTTGACCACCTGTGGGTCATGGGTTTGACGGACAATACCTGGCCACAACCGGCTCGTCCCAATCCTTTTTTACCAATCAAGATGCAACGTGAGCACCATATGCCGCACGCTTCCGCGGAGCGGGAACGCGAATTTGCCACCAACCTGATGCGCTTGCTTGAACGCAGTGCCCCCGATGTCATATTCAGTTATCCGCAATCCGAACAGGATAGGGTGTTAAGAATCAGTCCGTTGCTTGCCGGACTGCCTCAACAGGATTATGCCGTAGATTCAGTGGACCCGTTGACGGTCAGAATGATCGGCAGTGCAACACTCGAAAGTTTCAAGGATGATGTGGCACCGGCTTTGCGCTCGGAAGAGCTGGAACATGGCGGCACGTCCGTCGTGACAGACATGGCAGCCTGCCCATTCAAGGCGTTTGCCAAAACCCGGTTGCATGCAAAAGAGGAATTGTTTCCGGACAGCGGGCTGAATGCGGCGGAACGCGGCGACTTGCTGCATGCGTTGCTAAAAAATGTATGGGATGAGCTTCAGACCCAGACACATCTGTTACAGCTTTCCGAAACACAACGTGAAGATCTCGTGCTGCGCCATACACGTAAATTACTCCGCAAACGGTATGGATCAGAATCACAACACTCCGAAACATTTCTGGAAACGGAAAAACAGCGACTACATCGACTTGTCATGCAGTGGCTGGCTGTTGAAGCATCCCGCCCTGCATTTCAGGTGATCGGAACGGAAATCCCGGTGAAACTGGAAATCGGTTCGTTGAGTCTGCGTGGAAGAATAGACCGTATCGATGAAACTGACAGTGGCGGTCAAATTTTGATCGATTACAAAACGGCAGCTCAATTATCCATTACTGACTGGGTAGGCGAACGACCAACACAACCCCAGATGCCGCTGTATGCCGTGACCCGTGAACAATTTCCAGCGGCAGTAGCGTTTGCTCGCACCCGAACCGGCAGTTGTCAATTTGAGGGGTTGGCGAAAGAGGAGGGCGTGCTCGAAAACGTTAAAGCTTTTAAAAACTGGAAAGAACGTCCGGATGGCGTGGAGAAATGGACAGACCTGGCAAAATACTGGCGCTTGAATTTGACGGAACTTGGCAGACGGTTTGCCGAAGGCGATGCGGCTGTAGACCCGAAGGTATTGAACAAGACTTGCAAGTACTGCCACTTGAGCGTGCTGTGTCGCATAGACGAGCGGTCGCAGTCACGACGGGGGTTCAGCGGGGACCCGGACGATGAATAAGGGAAAAGCCTCGAGCCGTAGATCAGCGGTGAATAAAACCCGAATCGCCGACGCGGAAGTGCGCCAGCGCGCGGTGCACGAGATTCACTCTTTTATTATCCAAGCGCCTGCAGGTTCGGGCAAAACCGAATTATTGACTCAGCGGTACCTGCGCTTGCTCGCAACAGTGCAAGAACCCGAGGAAATTATTGCCATCACTTTTACCCGCAAGGCAGCCAGCGAAATGCAGCAGCGCATTTTGCAGTCACTTGCTGCGGCTGAAGGCGAGCCGCCAACAGAAATACACAAAAAGCGGACCTATGAGCTCGCGCAAGCAGCGAGTGCGCATGATAGGGAGCGTAGCTGGAAATTGGATAAACACCCGGCCCGCCTGCGTATTCAGACCATAGATTCGTTCAACGCCATGTTGACGAGACAAATGCCGGTACTGGCACAGTTCGGCAGTCAACCGGCAATCAGTGAGTTGCCAGAAAATCTGTATCAGGAAGCGGCGGAGCGATGCCTGCAAGCCGACAGTGGCGATGCGACGCATCATGCAGCCATCCGACAACTATTACTTCACCTGGACAATGACTTTTTGCGTGCGCGTACATTGCTGGTTCGCATGCTGGAAAAACGCGACCAGTGGTTACCGCATTTGGTTCGGGACAGGACAAACAGAGAAGCATTGCAGGAGGCGTTGGCGCGGGAAGTTGAGTCGCAATTGCGTTTATTGAGAATGAGCATTCCTGAAAATCAACGGGATGAACTGGTATCACTCAGTGCCTATGCCGCAGACCAAGTTGGCATGAAGGATGAAAATTCCCCGATTGCCGCGTGTAAGGACTGCACGAAGCTTCCCGGAGATGGTGTTGAAAATCTTGCTGTATGGAAGGGAGTGACGCACTGGCTTTTGACAAAGGGGAAAAAGGCGTCATGGAGAAAGACTGTCAATGTCCAAGTCGGTTTTCCACCGCATGACAACGGTGAAAAACAGCGCGCTCTTGAATTACTTCGCAATCTGAATACTAATGACGGTCTTTTATCTCGCCTCATAACCGTTCGCGCGCTACCGCAACCAGTTTATACAGAAGCGCAATGGGTCATTCTCGATGCATTGCTAGTGCTATTACCGCTTGCCGTAGCGGAGTTGTTAGTGGTGTTCGGAGAACGGGCTGAAGTTGACTACGCGGAACTGTCGCTGCGCGCACTCGCAACGCTTGGAAGCGAAGACAATCCGAGCGATTTTGCGCTCAGTCTGGATTATCGAATTTCACATCTGCTCGTTGATGAGTTCCAGGACACATCATCAAATCAGCTAAAGTTGCTCGAGCGATTGACAGCAGGCTGGCAGTCTGGGGATGGACGGACAATGTTCGTTGTCGGCGATCCGATGCAATCCATTTACCGATTCAGAGAAGCCGAAGTCGGATTGTTCTTGCGTGCTTGCGGGAATGGCATTGGCTGTGTCGAATTAGAACCACTGGTACTAAACGTCAATTTCCGTTCACAGGCAGGCATTGTTGATTGGATCAACGATGTGTTCAAGGATGTATTGCCAGTCGATGAAGATATTGCAAGTGGCGCGGTACCGTACAGTGCTTGTGTAGCACAGCACGCTGCGCTTGAACAACCTGCGGTATGCATTCATCCGAATTATACCGGCGACGTTGAACTGGAAGCTGATCGTGTATTGGAACTGCTGCAGGAAGCAGAAGCAAACCCTGACAATGCAAGCACCGCGATTCTTGTATCTAGTCGCACGCATCTTGCGGAAATCGTTCCACGCATGCGCCAGGCCGGGTTGCGATTTCGTGCTGTTGAAATCGAACATCTTGGAAACCGACCCGTTGTTCAGGACTTACTTGCTTTGACGCGCGCTTTGTTTTACGAAACCGACCGCACCGCATGGCTCGCAATACTGCGTGCGCCATGGTGCGGCCTGACGCTGTCGGAATTGCATGCGCTGCTTGCGGACGATGCAAAAACACCGGTATCCGACGTGTTGCAGCAGGTCAATCGCTTGGCGCGTATTTCCGATACAAGCCGGCAACGTGTGGATGCTCTTGTGAGCATCGTAACCTCGGCGCAGAGAAATCGATGTCGGCAGACTGTAAGGGATCTGGTTGAATCCACCTGGATTCGTTTGGGTGGCCCAGCCTGTCTGGAAAACCAGGAGGATCTCGAGGATGCGGAAGCGTACCTGTCCTTGGTAGATGCATTTGAAGATGAGGGTGACCTGCCAGATATTGTTGAACTGCAAAGTGAACTAAAAAAACTTTACGCTCACCCTGACGCTGCTGCTCCGGAAAGTTTGCAAGTGATGACCATGCACAAGGCCAAGGGGCTGGAGTTTGACACCGTCATTCTTCCCGGCTTGGGGCGGTCACCACGTAGCGATGATCCACAGTTGTTGCAGTGGCTTGAGCGTCCGCGCGAGCATGATATTGATCTTTTGTTGGCGACCATCGGTGAAACCGGTGCCGAACGTGATTCGGTTTACGATTTTCTTGCCAGTCTTAATCGCGAGAAAAATCGCTATGAGCAGGGGCGTTTGTTGTACGTTGCGACAACGCGCGCGAAACGACAGTTGCATCTTCTCGGTCACGTGTCGGTTCGCGAAACACGCGATGGACCAGAAATCAGACAGCCGCCTGATAATACGTTGCTCGCCCAGTTATGGCCGAAGGTCGAGAACATTTTTCGGGAACGCTTCAACGCCGACACTGAATCCGGATCACGCGGGAAGCAAGCGGGAGAGCACCTGTTGCGCCGTTTACCCACCGGTTACAGTTTGCCCGAATGCGGTGAAGACATACGCGGCGACATGCGTAAATATGATGTCGCGTCGTCGATTAACGAAGTGGACTATTTTTGGGCCGGTGAAACCGCCCGTCACGTGGGCACAGTGGTTCACGCAGCGCTGGAACGAATTGCCAACGAAGGCGAAGCCTGCTGGGATGACAATCGAGTCATTGACCTGCGTCCCTCTATGCAGCGAAAACTTGCAGAATTGGGTGTCACTGACAGTGACCTGGAGGCTGCGACGGATCGCACTATGACGGCTATTCAAAACATGCTGAGTCATGAGCAGGGACGCTGGTTATTGTCTGCGGACCACGACCAAACGGCGGCTGAGTTTCCGTTAAGTGGAATAATTGACGACGTTTTATACAATGTGACTCTCGATCGTACATTTATTGATGAAAGCGGTACGCGGTGGATCATTGATTACAAGACTAGCCAACACGAAGGCGGAAATAAGGAGGCATTTATTGCCAACGAGCGGAATCGCTATCGACAACAGCTGGACCGGTATGCGACATTAATGCGTCACTATTCCGATCACCCGGTTCGCGTGGGCTTGTACTTTCCGTTACTGGGTCAATTCGAGCACTGGGACCCATTCGAAGAATCGAGCGATGACCGATCAACAAACTGACAAACAATTAGTAATTGCTATTTCTTCGCGCGCACTGTTTGACCTAGAAGAAGGCCACAAGGTGTTCGTTGAGCGGGGCGTGGAAGCGTACGCTGCCTATCAGGTTGAACGCGAGGACGAAATTCTGGAACCCGGCATGGCGTTTCCCTTGGTTAACAAATTGTTGCGTCTCAACGAGATTGCGAAGTCGACACAAGCGGTCGAAGTCATCTTGCTGTCGCACAACAGTGCTGATACAGGCTTGAGAATTTTTAACTCGATCTCCCATTACCGGCTGGATATCACACGCGCGGCGTTTACCAACGGTGAAACAACCTGGCGCTATGTGGCGCCATTTGGAGCAAATCTTTTCTTGTCTGCCGAAGCGAGCGACGTTGTGGCCGCACTGGACGCGGGTTTTGCAGCGGCAACCATTCTCCCCAGGCGGGGTAGCGATAGCGAATCTGACCAGGTACGTATTGCGTTTGATGGTGACGCGGTCATTTTCTCCGATGAAGCGGAACGCGTATTCAAAGAAAAGGGTCTGGAAGCATTTTCAAGAAGTGAAAAAGGTCTTGCGAAACAACCATTATCGGGTGGTCCGTTCAAGAATTTCCTGCAGGCACTGCATCGTATCCAGAACGAATTTCCGCCGGACTCTGCACCCATACGCACTGCACTGGTTACCGCAAGGTCAGCACCTGCGCATGAACGGGTGATCCGGACCCTGCGCGCCTGGGGCGTAAGGATTGACGAAGCCTTGTTTCTCGGCGGTATGGAGAAAACAGCATTTTTGAAAGCATTCGGGGCCGACATTTTCTTTGACGACCAGAAAGGTCATGTTGAACTGGCCGCAGGCCAGGTTGCCACCGGTCACGTGCCTCACGGTGTAGCCAACAAAGCGATTCGTTGATTAAGCATCCGAGTTCGATGCAGCGAACTCTAAAGCTCAACACCTAGCCATTGACGCAACACGAGCCCAACAATAAATGCCAGGGTCGCGGCGGCACCGCCAACAAACAGCGTTTCAAGACCCGAGCGCCATAAGGAAAGTTGCAATATTCTGGCCTTGGCAAGACCAATAGCGAGGAAGGTCATGGCGGTCATGATTGCACTGACCAGAAACACGCGGGTTCCCGTTTCCTGTATCAAGAGATAGGGTATGAGGGGAATCAGTCCGGCAACAAAAAACGCTGCAAACGTGGCGAACGCTGCTGGAACTGGCTGGGGTGGGTCAAGCGGCATGCCAAGTTCCTCAGTCACCATTGTGTCAATCCACAGGTTTCTGTCCGAGGTGATCGTCTCGACAATTTTTTCCAGTACTTCGCCATCAAATCCCTTGCGCGAAAATATCTGCCGGATTTCTTCGCGTTCACCGTCGGGAACCAGGTCGATATGCATGGCTTCATGTTTTCTGGCTTTGCTGAGTCGATCAAGTTCGCTGCGCGTTGCCTGGTAATTGCTGACGGCCATGCTGAAACCGTCCGCGAAAAGATTTGCGAAACCGAGAATGATGACAACAAGAGAGGAAAAACCAGCGCCCATTGCCCCGGCAACTACGGCAAATGTTGTGATCGTTCCGTCAATCGCGCCCAGGACGGCGTCAGCAAGGTAGCTTTTGCTGAAACCAGCGTCCAGCCGTTTACTGATCGCGTCCGGGTGGTGGAGTTTTTCTAGCTCTTCGCGCTTCATGGAACGATCAAATCCTATGGTGCCAGTCTTTCAATTCGCCATGAATCTTTATCACGCGAGTAAAGGATACGGTCATGCAGCCGGTTATCACGATTGGCCCAGAATTCAATGGCGTCATGTTTCAGGCGGTACCCACCCCAATAGTCAGGGCGGGGTATTGAACCTTCTCCAAATTTTCGAATTAAGTGATCCATGGATTCGACCAATATTTTACGGTTTTCAATAACCTTACTTTGTTCGGAAGCCCAGGTGCTAATTTGCGAAAGCCGGGGTCGCGTAGAAAAATAGGCATCAGAATCCTTATTGTCGATTTTGCTAACCGTCCCTTCGATACGGACTTGCCGATTCATTGAGGGCCACCAGAACATGAGGCTGGCACGGGGGTTGTCTGCTAAGTCGGCAGCTTTGCGACTGCCAAAATTTGTGAAAAATGTGAACCCGTTCTGGCCAAAGTCCTTCAGCAGTACCATGCGTACCGAGGGCATTCCACTTGCATCGACCGTGGCCAGGGCCATGGCCGTTCCCTCGAAGCGTTCGGTTTCCTTGGAAAGCAATTGCCATTCGCTGAACAATTCAATTGGGTCAGATGGGGCCTGCGATTCTATAAGACTCATGTGCGGTTCCTCAATGTCACCCGGGTATTCTAGCGCAGTAATAAACTTGAGTAAGAGGGTTGTTGGCCAGCGATTTGGGCAAGCAAATATGTTGGCTTAGGGCCCGCCTTCAGCGGGTAGATCGACCTCGTCCTTTCTTTTTAGAGAGTTCCAAAAAGAAAGGCTCAAAGAAAAAGAACGGGTTGGGGCGCGCCGCCTATCAACGTTTAATTGCGTAAAAGTGGTTGCGGCGCGATGAATGGCTAAATGTATGTTCCAACAATCGGTCCAGAACCTTCCGGCTCAATAGACGATACTGGGGTTCAAATCCTTAATTCTCGCGCTTTATTAAACCGAAAAAAATAAAGGGCCTACTAAGGCCCTTAAATGTACTGGTTGGGGCGCGCCGCCTATCAACGTTTAATTGTGTAAAAGTGGTTGCGGCGCGATGGTGATGTTATTGGTGGAACGCACCGCTATTCGAACCTTCCGGCCCAATAGACAATACCGGAGGTTCAAATCCTTATATCCTGAGACTTGTTACTTGGAAATATGAACGCCTTAACTAGGCCCGTAAAATGCTGGTCGGGGTGAGAGGATTTGAACCTCCGGCCCCTACGTCCCGAACGTAGTGCTCTACCAGGCTGAGCTACACCCCGCGAGGGCGGGGAGCGTACGCTATTCCACTTATTTATTCAATCTATAACAGTTTCTTACCGCGACCAACATGGGTCAGGAGTGCCATTGGCTGTAAAGCTGGCCCCATATCTTGAAGAGCGTGTGCCAGCAGGTAGGGTAATAATAAACTGCCGACAGGTGTCATTATCGGCCATCTGTGCACCGGTCGTTATCGCGGTCATGGTAATGTTAGCACCTACCTGTGCCACAGAGATTGTGTAATGGCCATTTTCAGTTGTAGTGGGGAAATTTAAA
>JAZFYH010000213.1:0-8064 GCA_036443475.1 Gammaproteobacteria bacterium
GCGGAAACACCACCAGCACGCGATACATCCCGTGCAGCCGTGTTAACCCGTTACAGACCATACAGGTTATTGCCAGGTAACCCGCCATTATGGCGAACAACCCAGCGAGAATGGCTAAGGATATGACGACCGGCAACTGTCCAAATTCGTCCAGGCTGACGAATATCCATTGCAAACCTGGGGCAAACAGTCCCAGGCCATACCACCAGCCAACCCAGCCTGCCTGCCGGACCGTCGCACCGACAAGGCAGTGCAGCAGCAAAGCGATACTGATGACCATGCCTGGGTACAAACCAAACGGTGCAAACGCCAGCACGGCCAGGCCGCCGGCAAACGCGGCTGTCAGATAACGGTAAGGAAAAGTAAACAGGACACCAATCCTATTAAAGATATCGCGGATTGTTTTACGAACCACTGTTAGTCTGTATCGGATGCATCTTCCGACTTTTCCCGTATCCGAACTTCCAGAAGGTGCAAGCGTCGGCTGTCTGCACGAATGACTTTGAACTCGAACCGGTCAAGCAAAACACTTTCACCACGCTTTGGCACATGCCCGAGTTCTTTGATCACCAGGCCGCTAACGGTGTCAAAATCCTCATTGCTGAATTCAGTAGAAAAATATTCGTTGAAATCCGCAATGGATGTTAGCGCCTTTAGTGTATATCTTTGGTCATTGTGACGCAGAATAGTTGTATCTTCTTCGATGTCATGCTCATCATCGATTTCACCCACAATAACTTCAAGTACGTCTTCGATTGTGACCAGGCCGGCAACCCCGCCGTACTCGTCCACCACGATAGCCATGTGATTACGGCTGGCACGGAATTCCTTCAGCAGTATGTTCAGCCGTTTACTTTCCGGTATAAAGATGACTGGGCGCAAGTATTCGCGCACGCTGAATGAGCCTACCGGGTTTTCATCAAAATAGCGCAACATGTCCTTCGCGAGTACGATGCCAGCTACTTCGTCACGACTTTCACCAATCACCGGAAAACGTGAATGTCCGGATTCAATAACGACTGGCAAGATGGTCTGCAACGGTGCTTCCTTTTCTATCACTACCATTTGCGGGCGTGGCACCATAACATCGCGCACTTGCATTTCGGAAACCTGCAATACACCTTCAAACATCGCCTGAGCATCGGTATCAAACAGGCCACGGCTTTGAGCATCTTTCAGCAACTCCAGCAGGTCATCGCGATTACTAGGTTCACCGCTTATCACCTGGCCCAGTTTTTCCAGCCAGGAAAACAGTCCAAGCCCAGGTTTGCCGGGGTTATCGTCATTCATTGAGTTCGTGTGCTCCTTACGTATAGGGGTCTGGATAGCCTAATCGCCCTAGTATTTCCGCTTCAAACTTTTCCATTTCCGCGGCCTGCTTCTCCTGCTGGTGATCGTACCCCAGCAGGTGCAGCAAACCATGTACGACCATGTGTGCCCAATGCGCTTCGCTTGGTTTGCCTTGCTCGCGGGCTTCCTTGTCGACAACCGACGCGCAGATGATGATGTCGCCCAGCTGCGGTAAATCGACAGCGGCGGGTAATTCGGCCGGAAACGACAGCACGTTGGTCGGCCCGGACTTGTCTCGGTATGTCTCGTTTAGTCTTGCCGACTCGGCCTCGTCAACAATGCGAATTGCCAGCTCGGCGTGATCGCGAATTCCCGTCAACGACTCCCGTACCCATCGCACAAATGTTTCCTGTTCCGGCAGTTCGCTGTTTCCGGTTGCAAACTGCACTGTGACGTCGATCACGATTCGTTGCCTGAACTGCCGGTTCCTTTCTCATAAGCTGTGACGATGCGCTGCACCAGAGGATGCCGAACAACATCGCGGGCACTGAAAAACGTGAACGCGACGTCTTCTACGTCTTTTAGGACTTCTACTACGTGACGTAATCCGGATTTTTGTTGCCGTGGTAAATCCACCTGTGTCACATCACCTGTCACAACAGCGCGTGAGCCGAAGCCGATCCGTGTAAGGAACATTTTCATTTGTTCGACTGAAGTGTTTTGTGCTTCGTCGAGGATAATGAATGATTCGTTCAAAGTTCGGCCACGCATGAACGCCAGCGGGGCAATCTCGATGACATGCCGTTCGATGAGTTTGGCCACGCGCTCGAAGCCGAGCATCTCATACAGAGCGTCATACATGGGCCTCAGGTACGGGTCCACTTTTTGTGCCATGTCACCCGGCAGAAAACCGAGTTTTTCGCCCGCCTCGACTGCAGGCCTGACTAATACCAACCGCCGTACAATATCCTTTTCCAGCGCGTGCACGGCACTGGCGACGGCGAGATAGGTCTTGCCAGTACCCGCCGGCCCGATCCCGAAACAGAGATCCTGGCTCTGGATATTCTGCAGGTAGGACTTCTGCGCTGCGCCGCGACCACGAATCTGACCACGCTTGGTTTTGATCACAAGCTCAGCCACATCGTTGACGTCACCTTGCGCCAGGATTTCGTCGACACCAGAATCGCTCAACGCGAGATGCACTTGCTCGGGTGTCAGGTTCTGTTCGGCGGTTAGTGCAAACAGCTGTTTGAGTATTTCGGTCGTTGCGTGAACCATACGCTCGTTACCGATTACGCGAAATTGGTTGCCGCGACTGTTGATTTCCACACCGAGGCGACGCTCCATCTGCCTGAGATGACTGTCAAAGGGGCCGCACAAGTTTGCTAGCCGTTCATTATCGGCAGTCTCGAGTTTCATATCCAATGAATGCGGTTGTGTACTCAAGGAGGATCAGGCGTTACTTGCTATATTGGTTTCCGTAACCAGCCGGCCACGTAATGAATTTGGTAACGACTCGGTTATCAGGGTATTTGCAAAAGTGCCAATCAATTCATCCGGCCCGTCAAAGTTCACCCAGCGGTTACTTTCGGTCCTGCCGGCAAGCTGATTGGGATTCTTAGTGGATTGCCGTTCAACTAATACAGATTGCACGGTTCCAACCATACAGGAAGTAAATTCCTGGCCGAGCTGCTGAACACGGCGTTGTAGTATGGACAAGCGTTCGTGCTTGGTTTGTTCATCAACGTCATCCGGAAACGAGGCGGCCGGTGTTCCAGGACGACGGCTGTAAATAAAACTGAAAGCTTGATCGAAACGCAGATCGCTAATCAGTTTCATGGTTGCCTCAAAATCGTGCTCAGTCTCACCGGGAAACCCGATAATGAAATCGGAGGAGAGACTGATATCCGGCCTTATCTCTCGCAACTTGCGAATTTTCGATTTGTACTCGAGCACAGTGTGCCCACGTTTCATTAACGCCAAAACTCGGTCCGAACCACTTTGCACCGGTAGATGAAGGTAATTGGCCAATTTCGGCACGTCGCGAAACGTCTCGACCAGAGAATCAGAAAACTCCACCGGGTGTGACGTGGTGAATCGGATTCGTTCAATACCATCAATTTCAGCAACGTAGCGAATCAACAAGGCAAGATCGCAACTTGTACCATCATGCATAGACCCGCGGTAGGCATTTACGTTCTGGCCCAACAGGTTTATTTCGTGCACGCCCTGGCTGGCAAGCGCAACTGCTTCTGCAATTACATCGTCGAACGGCCGGCTTACTTCTTCACCGCGTGTGTACGGTACTACGCAAAACGTGCAGTACTTACTGCAACCTTCCATGATGGACAGGTAGGCTGTCGGACCCTCCGCGCGCGGAGCGGGCAGCCGGTCAAACTTTTCGATCTCCGGAAAACTGATATCCACCACCGGCTGCCGCGTCGTGTGCAGGCGGTCAATCATGGCGGGTAGCCGATGCAAGGTCTGCGGCCCAAATACCAGATCAACAAAAGGGGCACGTTGTACTATGCCTTCCCCTTCCTGGCTGGCAACACATCCGCCTACACCGATTACAAGTTCAGGTCGCTTTTCCTTTAGCAGCCGCCAACGACCAAGCTGAGAAAATACTTTTTCCTGTGCTTTTTCGCGAATGGAACAAGTATTCAGCAGTAACACATCGGCCAGCTCAGCTTGATCGGTTAGCTCCATGCCATGTTCGGCCGCTAACACGTCGGCCATCTTTGCCGAATCGTATTCGTTCATCTGGCAACCGAATGTTTTGATATACAGCTTTCTAGCCATTGCTAAATCATTTTCCACTAGTCGTGTTTGGTTAACTTAACGACAATCCAGGAATGATCATTTGATAATTCGCAGGTCTGGCTTGTCGCCTTGGTCAGTACTACGGCGTATTGATGCAGGTTCAAACTCTGGAACCAGCGCTTTCAGGATGGCGGAAATCCGTTTACTGTCTGCTGCCTCCGCAGCGTCGCGCAGGCGACTCAATTCCTGCTGCAACCAATCCCATTTTACAGTGTAGCCGCTGGCCAGCATAAGCTGTGGATGCGGTGTGCCTTTCAGTTCCTCTTCCGCGTAGAACAATTCCTCGTGCAATTTCTCGCCGGGTCGAAGACCAATATATTCAACTTTTACGTCTTCATGCGGTTGCATACCGGAAAGTCGGATCATCTTTTCCGCCAAATCCTGGATACGAATCGGCTCACCCATATCCAGCACGTAAATATCGCAGCCCTTACCCATCGCACCAGCTTGCAGGATAAGGCTGGCCGCCTCATCCATGGTCATGAAATAACGTGTGACGTCCGGGTGGGTAACGGTAACCGGACCACCTTTTTCTATTTGCTCGCGAAACAGGGGTACCACGGAGCCTGCCGAAGCGAGTACGTTGCCAAATCGTGTGGTCACAAACATGGTGCCCGACTCGCAAATGATATTCTGACAATAAAGTTCTGCTACGCGCTTGGTCGCTCCCATTATATTGGTCGGGTTAACCGTCTTGTCGGTTGATATAAGCACAAACGTGTCAACGTGGTGCTCGACCGCGCTGTCTGCCACGACACGCGTACCGAACACATTATTCATGACCCCTTCAGCGGGATTCATTTCAACCATTGGGACGTGTTTGTAGGCCGCTGCATGGAATATGACATGCGGCTTCAGGTTGCGCATTACGGCATCAATGCTTGACTTGCTGCGTACGTCACCTACAACAAAGCGTATATCGAAGCGGGGCTGGTCCATGTAAAACTCGCGTTCCAGCTGGTACAGGTTGTACTCGCTGTTGTCCAGCACAACCAGCTGTGCGGGATGGTGCTCGGCTATCTGGCGACACAATTCTGAACCAATGGACCCACCGCCACCGGTAACCAGCACCCGTTTGTTTTCCAGAAACTGGTTTATCAACACTTCATCAAGCACGACGGGTTCGCGCCCCAGCAGATCTTCCACAGTAACCGGTCGCAACCTTGATGCTTCCACGGTTCCGTCAGCGAGTTCCTGAATGGATGGCAGCGTTCTGCAAACTACGCCCACTTCCACGCACATACTGACTATACGATTCATAGTCTCGCGAGATGCCGATGGCATGGCGATCAACACTGCATTAATGTCGAACGATTCGATCAACCGGGGAATGTCATCAATATTGCCGCGTACGCGTACGCCGTGTAACTCGATACCGTGTTTTGAGGAGTTATCGTCCACAGCGGCGGCCGGGAAAAACGGTCCGTTATTCAACAGATCGCGAATGAGTATTTCACCACCGCGACCCGCACCGACAATCAACGCACGTTGCCGATTAGCCGCATCAAACCGGAGACTTTGATCCTTCATCGCACGATAAGCGACACGCGCTCCGGCTACACCGGCCATTAAAACGAATGGATACAGTACCAGCACCGAACGTGGCACACCCTCGAGCCGCGAATAAAGAACCGCTGCCAAGGTTGTTGCTAACGCACCGAGACCAATTGCCCACACCAAGCGAATCAAGTCGGGAATTGACGCGAAACGCCATAGGCCGCGGTAACAACCGAACAACCAGAACGACAAGCCATGCAGCGGAATCGCCAACAAAATGAGCTGGTTTCGGCCAAGCATAAAGTCGTCCGGAATGATGCCCAGGTTGAAGCGCAACCAATACGCCAGATACAGGGCGACCGGCACCCACGCCAAATCGTGGGCGAAAACCACCCAACGGTTACGTATGAATTGCCATTGTTTCCCCATCATGCGCCCTGTTGTGTGCGGCTAAACGGATTCGCGTCGAGTCACCCATGCCGCCAGGCCGCCGTACAGGACGGCCCAGACAACGAACACACCAAGCTCGAATCCGGGATTATTATTGTAAAACAACAGGATAGCAGATATGGCTGTTCCCAGCATTAGTAAATATTCCCATAACACGGTGCGCCGGTGACCCCATCCGGATCGCGCCAGGCGTTGGTAATAATGGCTGCAGTGCGCCTGCCAGACCTTGTCGCCTGCCAAAAGCCGGCGAATAAGCGTAAGCGTCGCGTCCACAACAAAAGGGGAAAAAACCAGCAACCCGAGCCAGAACGGCAGAACCTTCTGCAAATCGGCACTCAGAATCAGTGCCGCTGCTAGCAATCCCAGTGTGCTGGACCCCACGTCGCCCAGGAACAGGCGGGCAGGAGGGAAATTAAATACCAGGAATCCGCCCGCAGCGGCCGCCACGACCCCCGCAAGTCCTGCAAATCCCGTCGCCCCGGATAGCAGCCCGACCAATGCCAGGGTAGAAAATCCGACCAGGGTCATGCCACCGGCGAAGCCATCCATCCCGTCCATAAAGTTGTACAGGTTTACCATCCAGACGATGAAAATCACCGTCACCGGTATTGCCAATTCGCCCAGGCTCAGACTGGTTCCGGCAAAAGTAATCGTGTCCAGGGCCAGGCCGGAGTGAATAAGTATTCCGGCCGCGACAAAATGTACTGCCAGCCTGATCAATGGGTGCAATTTCATGAAGTCATCAACAAATGAAACCAGCATGACAGGAACTGCCTCGACCAGAACCCACATGTATTTAGAATCCAGACTCGTTTGAAAAAGCGTGAAAACCACGTATGTCCCGATACCAACAACAATTCCCAAGCCACCTAAGCGGGGTACTGCTTTTTCATGCAACGAACGCTCATTCGGTACATCAAGTACAGCGAACCGTCCTCGGTAACGCACTAGCCAGGCGCAGATTGCTAGGCTCGCGAATAGCGAGACGAGCAAAAGGAAGACTTGCGTTGATGCCAACATGCTTAAGGCTCAAAAGGCCGGGCAGTGAATCCGAAGTCCCGCTTGTCTTCCTCTTATTTGTATATCATGTCCTGGTTCATTCTTTCGATTACTCCCGGAGTGAGATCCTGGAATTGCCGAAATTTGCTTAGCATCAAGACCATTGCCCGCAATATGATTTGCGGAATTGGGACAATCACTGCGGGTTTCCCAAGCGAGATGAAAATCCGTTTCACCATTTTATGATAGGTGAGAATTTCTCCACCTCCAATGTTGTATGACTTGTTTTTGGTTGTCTCCGTTTCCAGAACTGAAAGACAAGCCTTTGCCATGTCTTTCGCGTGCAATGGTTGTCGTTTACCGTTTGCTGGAGACGCCAATGGTACAAAGTGGAAACGACTGATAAATTTTTTTATTCGCATAATGTTCTTGTCGGTTTTACCATCATAAACAAGAGTCGGCCGCAGAACTGTCCAGTCTAATTCCAGGTTTCCGCATGTTTCCTGTAGTGAGCGTTCAGCCGCCGCTTGGGATTGAACAATCTCCTGGTCTTGCTTGTACGGTGAATTCTTTTTTGAATAAATACTGGTAGTACCGATTCCCACGATCCGTTGTACACCAATTCGCACAATTAAAGGTAAAATGTCAGGGAGCAGCGGCAGCGGTGCGAGATTCACAAGGAAATCCGCATTTGAAATCTTGTTCAACCAGTCGTGTGAGCCAGAATTAACCCAACGCAGAGGCCCTTCTGAACGTTCTGTGGCATGTCTCGATACCGCAATAGTCATTGCGCCCCGGCGCTTGAGCATACTCAGCAGGTATTCTCCCACGACGCTGGTAGCGCCGATTACAATCACTGTTTTTCCCGCGATACCATCATTTCCGTTCACTACACTAACCAAGTTTGGTAACCATTTTTACAAGCGCGACAAACATGAACCGGGTAAGAATCCCGGTTGCTATCAACCATTGCAAGATCAACGGATCGCGAGACGAGTAAAATTT
>JAZFYH010000214.1:0-6196 GCA_036443475.1 Gammaproteobacteria bacterium
CCCGGAAAAACCGTTGATTGTCGGCGGCTATTCCAACGGCGCCGCGTTGTCGTTGAACTACACGCTGGACGCGATAAACGATGCCTCTCTGCCGGTTCCCGATCGCCTGGTGCTGTTGTCACCCGCAGTAGTTATCACTCCGCTTGCCCAGGTCACTAGCTGGCACCAGTTGCTCAGCTGGATGCCTTACTTCGAGAAATTCAAGTGGCTTGACATCCTGCCGGAGTACGATCCATACAAGTACAACTCGTTTCCGAAAAACGCCGCGTTCCAGAATTTCACACTGACACGCAAGGTCCAGGAAAAACTCGATCAATTGCAGTCGTCCGGTGATATGTCACTGTTTCCACCGGTAATAGCGTTCCAATCCATCGTTGATGCTACGGTCAAGACTTCTGCACTTTTCGACGACCTGTACGAACGGTTTGAACCCGGAAATAGCGAGCTAGTGCTGTTTGACATTAACCGCAGCCATGAACTGTCCGCGTTTATCAAGGAATCCCCGGATCTGTTGCAATCCAAATTTGACGATACTGCCGTGTTGGCATACCAACTCACGGGCGTTTCCAACATTACGCCACACAGTAAGTACATGCTCGCGCGGAGTCGAGATGCTGGTGGCACCATCACATCAACCTGCGAACTGGACCTGGAATGGCCGCGCGAAGTGTTTTCCTTATCACATACCGCGATACCGTTTCGACCCGATGATCCCATTTACGGTAACGCGCCTGATAGTAAAGCCGCACTTAGCAATATTTCACCACGCGGTGAACGCGGCGTACTTCGAGTTTCACTGAGCTTGTTTGCCCGCTTGCGCCATAATCCATTTTTTTCCTACCTGGACTGGCGCCTGCGCCGCTTTATTAACCAAGGCCGAAATGTCATGCCGCTTTGCCCAATCAATGAAGGCAGCGACGACTTGCCTGCATCACTTTAAAAGCAGATGCTATGCCAAGCTGAAAGTAGTGATTAGACCGGAACCAAATTGGGGGGAATCTTATGAAGTGCTCAGACCTGTTTGTTAAATGCCTGGAAACCGAAGGTATCGAATACATATTCGGCGTCCCTGGTGAAGAAAATGCCGACTTCATGATGTCGCTGGAGAAATCGGACAAGATTCGCTTCGTTCTTACGCGCCATGAACAAGGCGCGGCATTCATGGCAGAGGTGTACGGCAGGTTGACTGGTAACCCCGCAGGTTGTCTGGGCACACTTGGACCCGGTGCAACGAATCTGATAACCGGCGTAGCGGACGCCAACATGGACCGTGCACCCTTACTTTGCCTCACCGGCCAGGCTGACACCGAACGTTTGCACAAGGAATCACACCAGGCCATGGATGTCGTTGCCATGTTTCGCCCGGTGACCAAGTGGGCGCAAACAGTTTTTCATCCGGATAACGTACCGGAAATCACGCGCAAGGCTGTGCGTGTGGCGCGTACGGAAAAACCTGGCGCCTGTCTCATTGAGTTGCCGGAAGATATTGCGAAGCTGGACGCGATAGCAACACCGATAGAGCCGCGTCGTTACCGTCGCGCGGTACCTGATGACAAAATTGTCGATCGCGCCTGGGAAGAAATAAAAAATGCCAAGCGCCCGATCATTCTGGCGGGTAACGGCACCATTCGCCGTCGCGCCTCCAAACAATTACGCAAGTTCGTAGAAAAAACCGGAATAGGGGTGGTCAGCACGTTTATGGCAAAGGGTACAGTCGACATGGACGACGAAAGCTGCCTGTATACCGTGGGTTTGCAAGCCAAGGATTACGGCTCCATTGCCATCGACAAATCAGATCTGGTGATTTCTTTAGGCTACGACATGGTGGAATACCACCCGCGGTTGTGGAATTCGGAAGGCCAGCACCGCATTGTGCACATGGATTTTATCCCGTCTGAAATCGATGAGTTCTATCGTATGGAAGTTGAGGTCGTCGGTGACCTGGCGCATACCTTGTGGATGTTAAACGAGCGCGTCGACGCATTAGGCGCCGACAAGCTTGATTACGACCATTCGCACACGCGCAAAGCGCGCAAGTTGATGCAAGACGACCTGAAGGAATACGCCAACGATGACGCCGTTGACACCATCAAACCACAAAAAGCCTTGTGGGATTGCCGGCAGGTGTTAGGACCGAACGATATTCTGCTTTCTGATGTTGGCGCACACAAAATGTGGATTGCGCGTTACTACCATTGCCACGAACCCAATACTTGCCTGATACCCAATGGCTTTTGTTCTATGGGTTTTGCATTGCCTGGCGGCATTGCTGCCAGTTTGATCAACCCGGACAAGCGTGTGTTGTCTATCTGCGGTGACGCCGGTTTCATGATGAACGTACAGGAAATGGAAACGGCACGCCGCCTGAACATTAATTTAGTTGTCATGGTGTGGCAGGACAACGCTTACGGTCTGATCGCCTGGAAACAAGACAACGAGTTCGGTAGACACACGGATCTTGATTTTGGTAATCCAGACTGGTTGAAACTGGCCGACGCATTCGACTGGAACGGTTTCTGGTGCAACAAGAGTGCGGATCTGTCCGGCACGCTTGAAGCAGCGTTCCAGTCAGAAGGCCCGTCACTGGTTGCCATACCGATTGATTATCGTGAAAACAATTTGTTGACGAAACGACTGGGTGAAATTGCCGTTTCCATCTAACGCGATAAAAATTAGTTAACGGGAATTTGACCATGGCGCACAAACTCAAAGACACCTATCCATTCTACTTGGCCAATACGGCGGAACTGCCGAACACCGATCTTGAAGTGACTGACAAGTACACGGGTGAAGTGGCAACGCGCGTTGCCATGGCAGACCCGGCAACTATTGATACAGCCATTGGGGCCGCTGTTGCCGCGACCGAACCCATGGCGGAAATGAAAGGCTATGAACGTCAGGCTGTTCTGAATCACTGTGTCACTCGGTTTACCGAACGTTATGAAGAACTGGCGATGGCTTTGTGTATCGAAGCCGGCAAACCAATCAAAGACTCGCGCGGCGAAGTCGGCCGTTTAATTGATACGTTCCGCATAGCTGCAGAAGAATCCGTGCGCATTTACGGCGAAGTGCAACCGCTGGATATCTCCGAACGCGCGGCCAATTACTGGTCAATGTGGAAGAGGGTGCCGATCGGCCCTTGCTCATTCATCAGCCCGTTTAATTTCCCCTTAAACCTCGCTGCGCACAAGGTTGCCCCGGCATTGGCATGCGGTTGTCCGTTCGTCATGAAACCCGCCAGCCTCACACCCATTGGCGCAATTATTATTGGCGAAGTATTGGCGGAAACCGATTTACCTATCGGTGCATTTTCCGTCTTACCGTGTCGACGCGACGGGGCCGACCTGTTTACCGTTGACGAGCGCCTGAAACTTTTGAGTTTTACCGGTTCGCCAGACGTTGGGTGGGCATTGAAAGCCAAGGCCGGTAAAAAACCCGTGGTGCTTGAACTGGGCGGCAACGCCGCCGTCATCGTAGATGAAACCTGGCAGGATCTTAATGATGCCGTGGAGCGAATCATTTTTGGTGCGTTTTACCAGTCCGGGCAATCCTGCATTGGCGTGCAGCGCATCATGATTCACTCCTCTATATACGATGAGTTACGTAACAAGCTGGTCGACAAAGCCGGTAAATTGATCGCGGGCGACCCGAAAGACGAAAAAACCTTCGTTGGGCCCATGATCAGCGAAAAAGAGGCCACTCGTTTGCATGACTGGGTGCTGGCTGCAAAAGAACGTGGTGCAAAAGTTGCCTGTGGCGGCAACCGAACCGGCGCCATGCTGGAAGCCACGTTGCTGGAAGATGTGCCGTCTGACACCGAAATTAACTGTAAAGAGGCCTTTGGGCCCGTTGCCATATTGACCAAATTCGATGATTTCGAGGACGCCTTGAAAGAAGTCAACAACAGCGATTTCGGTCTGCAAGCCGGCGTATTTACACGTGACCTGTACCGGGCGCACCGTGCCTGGGACAAGCTTGAGGTGGGCGGTGTGGTCATCGGCGATGTACCGAGCTACCGCGTGGACAATATGCCGTACGCCGGCGACCCGGATTCCGGTGTGGGCCGTGAGGGCATTCGCTTTGCGATTGAAGACATGACTGAAATACGCTTGATGGTTCTACGCAAGCCTTAGCTAACTAAAACAGACAGTTACCTGATAAACACAAAATTCGTGTAATAGGGCTGTTGGTTTCCTGCCACGATTGCTTCGATCCATCATTCATTTACCATAATATGTATTATGCGCAATAAATGGCTATAAATGGCTATTATTTAGCCAACACACAGATGTCACACCTACGCAGCAATATTCGGTATACCCCTGTTCCGTGTGGAATAAAAGTACACGGCAACCCCATACACTAGCGGCTTGAAACTCTATGTCACCCCCGGTTTGCAGTGCGCCTGGATGGCAAGTTCTGGGAAAAGCCTGGTCAGGCTGGCGAGTCGTTGACGACAAATTATACGACCCAGCCGGTTCCGTAATTACGGTGCAGCACATGGCCCATCACGTGCTGGTGTATCAGTTTGCCCGGGTACACGGCTTTGGGCGCGAGATGCTGGAAAATCAGCGGGTCCTGGATCCGCCGAGGTTGCGATTGGTTTGATGTGGTAACCGGCCTGGCTGATGGATCCGAGATCTAGTCGTCCTACGCGTAACATTGGAAAGGATTTGTTAGCTGGGCTGGTTTTTAAAGAATAGTAACAATGGAATGGTTATTCTTATTAGATGCTGTAACTAACCTGGCTGGTTGATGTGTCGTTACAACACCACCCACACGATTTAGACCCTACCTTACCCCTTACCTGGGTGGCGATCATTCAACCAGGGCGATCTTAGAGTGCCATATTTCTTTAATATATCGTTTTCATTTCATTTCTCAGCAAAACTCCGTCTACTTAGCTTAGTTAAACCAACAATTGATCAAGTTTTCTCAATCAATAAATCGTTTCCCGTAAATGGTTTACTTGAATCAAAATGATGTGCCGCATTTAAGTATTTTTGTGAATCCCAAAAAGCATGATGATACTCATTTACCGAATACAATTTTTCGGCCTGCAGCGAATTGTCTTCAAGTTCTTTTTGCATCTGTGGCGTCATACGAACAGGCGAATCTGGAGGCTCTTTATCTAGGGGAACATAATGAGTTTTCGGATGGACTAGATTATTTCTAGTTTCAAAAAGAGCATTTATCTTTACAACTAACTCATGTTTCGGTTTAAGGATATATCGTCCATTAGTTAATATTTCAACACAAAATTCTAATTTCTTATTTGTATTCACCCGACGTATTAACGTTTTTGCAATCAGGTAATAACTTTCAGTTTGGTCTATCATTGACAATGCTTCGTCAATCACTTCATTCATATGACATTCAACCGCAGCTGCGATTGTTATTACGTAAGGCACAGTAAGGAATTCCTTGCGTGTACCAGTCGCTTCTAATTCCCAAATCTGACCCAACTCGTCAAGAATCCTGGAATACTTTACGGTTTTGAAAATCTTTCCGGTCGGCCCACGTTCTGATTTCATGGCAAGTGACCATTTGTTTGTGATTTTTTTCTATTCTAAACTATTTCGTAGCGGCCAACTCCGCCTGGTCGCCTGCCGGCATAACCGAAGGCGAGATTTTGCCCTCCCCTCCTCCGTGTCTAAAGGCTCGCTCATGGTCGTGCGGACGTCGTGTCCAAGCTGATCAAGACTGATTTTAGTGTCTGCTTTCGACCCATAGCGGTCATCGGCGGTAGATCAAATAATCCAATTTTTTCCTGCCGACGCCACAGTGCTAATCTGTGCCTCGATCTGCGACGTCAATGGGAAAAGTCCCGTGGATACAAGGAAACAAACTCATACTCTATTTGTCTGCACTGCTTTGCTGATCAGCGTGGCTCCTGCATACGCCGATGACGCCGAACCTGGTCACGCAGACATGCAAGGCAAGCATGGCTATGTCTTGAAGCCGGGCGAAGGGGAACCTGATGGATTTGGGGGATTGATCAAGGCAAGTCCTAAGACCGGCACTCAGGGCGTGGTTTTTGTTGAGGACAGGATGCCACCATCGTCCACATCGGGTATCCATGTGCATCTCGAAGCCGATGAGTTCTTCTATGTGCTCGAAGGCACCGGCCATATCCGCTTGGGGCATGATGAGCACGAGGTTAGTGCTGGCGACACAATTTTCGTACCAGTGGGAA
>JAZFYH010000215.1:0-4610 GCA_036443475.1 Gammaproteobacteria bacterium
TTGATCCAGCCTGAAATATTTCTAAGACATGCAGTTTCGCATTTTCTAGGATTTTTCTGGCTTACTGCGCGAACTTGTTCAACTGAGCCGCCGTTATTGACCACGCCAGACAACCGGTCGCTTCCGCAAACTGGTCACCGAAATTAACGAGTATTGCGGAACCCTTTTTCACGTCGATCCGTGCACTTCCCTTGGCACAGATTGCGTCACTGATTGCCTGGCTAAAATCCGGTTCATGGCCTACTAACGCAATCGAGTCTTTCCCTGTCTGGTTCAATATTTTTACCAGTTCGACGAACTGCATGCCTGGAGAAAGGCTCTCGCAGTCGTTTATTGAAGCGCCAGGAAACATTTCGACAAGTAGTTCCGCAGTCTGTCTGGCCCGCACGAGCGGACTGTGCAGTACGAGATCGAGTTCGTCGTGCACTACTGCAATTTGTAAAGCCGCTTTGCGGAACATGCGAATGCCGTCTTCGGTCAGCCGTCGTTCTTCCTCGGTACGTCCGGCTGCCAATGCGGCGTCAATATTTTCGGCAGCTTCGTGCCGAACGAAAAGCAAGCTGCGCATTTCCGGTCTCCACCCATTCTGCAGAAATGACCCCGAATGGATATGACAAAATGTATTGGACGGGTGTCTAAATCAAACGATATCAGGCGGAAAACGAGGACCCACAACCGCAGGTAGTCGTTGCATTGGGATTGCGAATAATGAACTGCGCTCCTTCAAGGTCTTCCTTGAAATCAATTTCCGCGCCCATCAGGTATTGAAAGCTCATTGGGTCAACCAGCAGCGTTACACCCATGTTATTGAACTTCGAGTCCCCATCTTGAATCTCTTCATCAAATGAAAAGCCGTACTGGAAACCCGAACACCCGCCACCGGAAACGAACACCCGCAACTTGAGTTTGTTGTTACCTTCTTCGTCAATCAGCTGTTTGACTTTACGTGCTGCTGAATCAGTAAATACAAGAGCTGTATTGGGAGCTTCCATTATTCCATCTGCCTTTTCGCTTACTTACCCTGCGCAACGGCTTCCTGGTCAGAACGGCTTTCTGTTCTTGACGCTGATTTGTCGCGCTTCAATTCCAGTAGTGGTTGCCCGCTCGGTTTGTGCACCAGTTTTCCGTTGACGGAGGCACCACTGGTCATTTCCAACAGACTGTAATACACGTTGCCGTTTATACGTGCATGCACTCCAAGCTCGATACGTACGCTTGCGTACACGTCACCTTCAATGGTGCCATCGACAAAAATTGTCGGTACACGCACTTCACCCTTGATGCAACCATGCTCACTCAAGCTGACACGCGATCCGTCATGCTGAGAAAACACGTTTCCTTCAACACGGCCATCAATGTGCAGCCCCCCCTCAAACCGGATTTCGCCGGTTACGCTCGTATTAGGACCGACCAAGGTATCCATTCGTGGTGGACGCGCTTTTGAACCACCAAACATAGTCATCCTCCTGCAACTAGCCGACCCTTGCTGGCCAGTTGAAACTTCTGCGGAAAGCGTCTCGTTGCCTGCCGCCTGGGAAAACCGTTACTTCAATTCTTCCAGGAAGAAAATCTTCCGGAAGAAACAGATCGCCTTCAAACCCCTGGAAGTACTTGAACGAAAACGTAAGCCCTTCCAATCCTCCGACCGCCAGCTCCTTGAGGTTCAGACCGACCGGTTCGCCCCCCTGTATACCGTATATTATGACATCCACAGTCCCGGATGCTCGCTTGTCGTGCTTAATGGCCTGAATCAGGACCAGCCGATAATGGTACAAGCGGGGATCAGGCCCCTGGTTCACAGCAAAATCCTGAATCTTCAGGCCGGCTTCAGCGTCTTCCGGCGAGACGATTCCGCGGTAAAACTCCAACTCTTCACGTAACTCGAGAATTTCCTTCTGCATATCGGAAATGCTGCCTTGTACCGTATCGCGCGCCCGCCGGTCCACGACACTGGAGTGTTCCAGCAGTGCCAGCTGATCCCCAAGTTCCTCGCTGTCACGGCGTACAGCACGAAGCGATTGTGTTAATTCGGCTATTCGCTGATCGGCCACGGAGCGGTCAAACCCCGCGCGCTGTTGGCCGTACCGAAAAACGCCAAAAATTGCGGCGGCCACTAGCACCAAGCCAAACAGGCGAAGTACCCAGGCGCGTCCCGGACGATGAGGTCTAACAATCAGTCGGTGCTTAGTCATTGGCCACTGTATTAAACTATCAGGTGATGTTTAACCATTTATCTCAGTATCAATCTATTTGGCTGTGATTAGATATTGGCGGCGGATTCTAACAGACTTCTACAACCGCGCTCGGCACCAGTTCAAGCTATAGAACTGCAATCTACGCGGGTCTGGCATAATGCAGTCAGCGCTGCGTGGCGCCACAATGGGTCACCCGACCTTTACATGGGAGTTCGGCATGCTATGGCTTAAAGCCTTTCATTTGGTTTTCATGGTGACCTGGTTCGCCGGGCTTTTTTATCTGCCTCGACTATTTGTCTACCACGCCGCGACGCAAGACGCGCCGGGACTCGAGCGGTTCAAAATCATGGAGCGCAAGCTGCTACTTATCACCCATATCGGCATGGGACTGACTTGGTTATTCGGAATCGGCATGCTGTTGACCTACGCTTGGGAGCTTTATGGAACCCAGGGTTGGCTCCACAGCAAACTGGCACTGCTGGTTCTAATGACCGTCTACACCATTTGGTGCGGGCGCTTGGTTCGCGCCTTTCGCACTGACCAGAACCACCATAGCCATCGCTGGTATCGATGGTTTAACGAGGTGCCTGTAGTATTTCTCCTGGGTATCACCTTGCTGGCAGTATTAAAACCGTTCTAATTTTCTTCGGGATTTACATGCTGCATGGTAGTATTGCCGGCCTTATTCCCCGAAGCTGATCCAAATCCAAGGAGACTTGCATGAGCGTTTTAGTTGGCCGCAATGCGCCGGATTTCACTTGCGCTGCCGTGCTAGGTAACGGTGAAATCGTAAACGAATACACATTTTCACAATCCACCAAAGATAAGTATGCGGTGATTTTCTTTTACCCGCTGGATTTCACCTTTGTGTGCCCAAGCGAACTGATCGCGCTGGATAAACGCATGGATCAGTTCCTCGAGCGCGGTGTTGAGGTCATCTCTGTTTCCATTGATTCTCAGTTTACGCATAACGCCTGGCGCAATACGCCTGTTAATAAGGGGGGCATTGGGCCTGTCAGCTATGTCATGGCGGCAGACGTGACGCATCAAATTGCCCGTGACTACGGCGTTGAAACACCGAACGGCGCCGTGGCATTTCGAGGTGCCTTTCTTGTCGACAAACAGGGCGTAATCCGCCACCAGATCGTCAATGACCTGCCATTGGGACGTGACATCGACGAACTGGTCCGCATGGTCGACGCCTTGCAATTCTTCGAAGAGCACGGCGAGGTCTGTCCAGCAGGCTGGAAGAAGGGTGATTCTGGTATGAATGCATCACCGGATGGTGTGGCACAGTATCTTGCGGATAATGTTGAAAACCTCTAACTCGGTTAAATACATTTAAAAAGCCGCCTCTTGAGGCGGCTTTTTAAATGCTGGTTTATGCAATCGCCGGTTTTCAGGAACCCATCTTTGCTTGAAGGTAATTCTGCAATCCCACTTTATCCATTAGTTCAAGCTGAGTTTCGAGCCAGTCAACGTGCTCTTCTTCGCTTGCAAGAATTCCATCCAGTAAATCTCTCGACACGTAATCGCCTTGCGATTCGCAATAAGCAATGCCTTCACGCAGGACGGGCAGCGCCTGTTGCTCAAGCTTGAGATCACATTCAATGCATTCCTTGGCATTTTCACCAATCATTAACTTGCCGATATCCTGCAGGTTGGGGAGGCCCTCAAGGAACAGTATCCGTTCCACAAGTTCATCGGCGTGCTTCATTTCATCTATAGATTCTTTGTATTCCTGTTCGCCCAGTTCCTTCAACCCCCAGTCCTTGAACATCCGCGCGTGCAAAAAATACTGGTTGATGGCGGTAAGCTCGTTGCCAAGCGCACGATTAAGATACTCAATGACTTTTTTATCGCCTTGCATGCGGGTCTCCACTCGAAACAACAGCTGCTTACCTAAAACTTATAGCAACCCTCCGAGCGAGGCGCAAATAAGCCGTTGATAACTGCGTGATTAGTAAAAGGAAGTGAGAACTATTGCGGTTCAGGCGAACGCCTGTTCACCGTGTACCGGAATAGATTCCGCGCTTAAGGTCGATTCCAACTGGCCTTCAGCCCGACGTCGCATGGCCTCATCCAGTATTGCCCTGGCTTGTTTGCTGCATTGCCCACAACCGGTAGCGACACCGTATTCACGACTTAATTCGCGCATGCTGCACACGCCTTTTTCGGCGGCAACCCTGATCTGATCCTCAGTGACAGCGGCGCAAACACAAACGTACATACGGGTCCCTACAGCTTGTTTTGAATGGGGGCAGTATAGGCAAACACTGTGATAAATACAAATGAGAATGATTTGTATTTAGAATTATAATACCCTAAGCTAACAGCGATCCCCCCCCCACCCACAACCCAGGAGAGCCACCATGCGCCGCCGGGTGACAGCCGTATTGGCATCAAGACTTCTCT
>JAZFYH010000216.1:0-2056 GCA_036443475.1 Gammaproteobacteria bacterium
CGTCGCTGATAACCTGGAGATCAGAGAACAACTTCGTGCCCTGCCGGAAGAAGAACCGCCTGCCGCCGCGTGGCAAAAAATTGTTACCCGGGCCGATAGTCCGCGCAGCCAAGGCGAAGAGCGATTCAGTGTAGTGTGGCGGGTATCAGCAATCGGGCTGACAGCAAGTATTGTATTTGCCGTTGCACTGCTATCCATTGAGACCGAACCGTTCACACAAATTTCGCAAGTAACTAAATCAGATTCAAGCGAACTAGAACAGCTGGTAAACCAGTCACGCGTACTCGAGTCGTACCTGTCACAAGTGCAATACGGCGGCGCAGTTACGAGCGTACGCACTGCTGGAACCATTGTTGAACTTGAGGACAGTATTGCGTACATCGATTACCGTCTGAATAACGCCAGTAGTCTCGGAATTTCGGAAAAAGAGCGCTTGAATTTATGGCGCTACAGGAACGAACTCATGCAATCGCTGGTTACCGTGCATTATGCGCAGGCCAGGGAAAAAAGCATTTGAATATCGCAGACAGTGGAAATTCAGGAGATAAACCAATGCGAAGAATATTGATCACATTAATAACTCTGTCCAGCTTGAGCTGGGTGCCCGTTTTAATTGCTGTCGAGGAGGATAGTGGCAACCTGCGACAAGAGCTCAGCGAGGCCAGGCGGGAACTGGATGACGCTGTTCGTAAAGTTGCGGAACTGTCACGCCAACTGGGTCACGATAGGGAAACCATAGTCATTACCGACCGACGTGTAATTCCATTTGATCGACCAATGTTGGGTATCACCATGGGTCGGAAATCATTGGCCAATGAAAAATCAAAAGGGGTTGTGGTTGACGCCGTGTCACCGCGTGGGCCCGCGGATGAAGCCGGGATACGTGCAGGAGATGTGTTGGTTTCTATCGACTCGCATGCGCTCGCAGGTGACGGCAGGAATACACCGGCAAGCAAGTTGCGCGATTACATGGGCAAGGTCGAAGTGGGCGATGAACTGGAAGTTGCTTACGAACGAAACG
Organism: Gammaproteobacteria bacterium; assembly: GCA_036443475.1. Lineage (GTDB taxonomy): Bacteria > Pseudomonadota > Gammaproteobacteria > Natronospirales > JAZFYH01 > JAZFYH01. Next base: position 1,022 of record JAZFYH010000216.1, read on the forward strand.
GCAAGGCAGGCAAGACAACCATAGTCGCGGACTCATTCAGTCCCAGAGAATTCGGCTGGACGTTCGATTTCGGTGGTCTTGAAAATTTCGTCATACCGGATGTTCCAAAAATTCCGAGTCTCGCGAGGGTCCCACGCGCACCGAGCGCGATGTTTTTCGAATTTTCCCATCGCTGGGGCACCCTGGAACTTGTTTCGGTGACGCCGGATCTTGGCAAGTATTTTGGTACAGACAAGGGGCTGCTGGTGGTTCGCGCGCCCAAGGACGATGCGCTGCAAATCAAGGAAGGCGATGTCATTGTCCAGATTGGTGATCGCGAGCCCTCAAGTCCCGGGCACGCCATGCGGATTTTACGATCCTACGAGCGCGGTGAATCCGTGGACGTGGTTGTCTACCGGGACAAGAAGCGGCGTACGCTGACCGTAGAGATTCCCGACCGGCGGACCGGCGGTCGTTGGCAGTTCCTGGAAGACAGGCCCGACCGGGAATCACCCCCACGGGCAGCGCCAAACTAATCGCAGGCTTACCCGAGCCCCGGTTGTCGCCGGGGCTTTTTTTTTGCCCTGGAGGAACTGGTACTCTACGCCGCCATGCAACGTAGTGAGTTTCATTATCAATTACCTGTCGAGCTAATCGCGCAGCAGCCTTTACCGGATCGAGCGACAAGTCGGTTATTGTGCCTGGACGGTGAAATTGGGAAGTGCTCGGATCGGCGCTTTGCCGAGCTATCCGAGTTACTTCATGCGGGCGACCTCTTGGTCTTTAATGATACGCGCGTCATTCCAGCCCGTCTGTATGGCCAGAAGGACAGTGGTGGAAAAGTGGAGTGCCTGGTGGAACGTATTACGGGAAACCGCACAGCCTTAATGCAAATTCGGGCTAGCAAATCACCGAGAGCAGGCTCAAAAATTCACCTGGATGATGAGACCAGCTTGCAAATTACCGATCGTGACGGTGATTTCTACGACGTTGAGTTTACAGAAAACGTGACCGCCGTTCTTGAGTGCCATGGGCATGTTCCATTACCACCTTATA
>JAZFYH010000217.1:0-7703 GCA_036443475.1 Gammaproteobacteria bacterium
GAAGAACTGTCTGAGATGGATCATGAATTAAAGCAAGGAACAAAACAAACCGTTGCCGCAGAATTGGGAGACATGCTTTTTGCGATTACCAACCTCGCAAGACATTTGGATGTTGACCCAGAACAGGCATTACGTGACAGCAACACAAAATTTGAACAGCGGTTTCGGTTCATTGAAGAAGAACTGGCGAAGCAAGGGCGTAAACCAGATGATGCCACACTGGATGAGATGGAAGAGTTGTGGATTAAAGCAAAATCAAAAAAATGATCAGCTACAGTCTTTCTTTGTTTCTTCAATCAACTGCTGCACCACCGAGACCAACGCAACCTGCTTTGGTTTACCCGCCGCTATTTTTTCATCGTAAATCGCAACCTGGCGATGCGCGCTTGTACCACGCTCAAGTATCTTGCGTGCGGATTGTATTTCGTCAACGCAATCCAGCGCCTCGGCATCAGGCATGACAATATCAATTAACTCGTCCAGAAGTTTGTCGAAAGGCAGCAGTTCGGCACATCCCCAGTCAACTAATCCTTCGTCGATTCCGTAGCGAATGGCGCGCCACCGATTTTGATCGATGAGCATTCTGCTATAAATACGCCAGCGAACGTTGCGTTTACGCAGATGGTTCAGCATGTGCAGGATGCACTGGTTCAATGCGGCCAGTGCGACGGCGTCCTCAACCAGCGAGCATACATCCATGATGCGCGTTTCCAGGGTTGGGTAGCGTGCCGATGCGCGTTGGTCCCACCAGATATGTGTCTCATCTTCGATCTGGCCGGTGTCAATCATCACCTGCACGTGGCGTTGGTATTCGCCCCAGCTGGCAAAATATTCCGGCAGGCCGGTGCGCGGCATGCCAGCGAATACCGTAAGCCGATAACACTTCAAGCCGGTGTTGGCGCTTTCCCAGAATGGTGACGACGTGGACAAGGCCAGCAGATGTGGCAGGAGGTATGCAGCCTGACGCATGAAATCTATGCGCAGCTCGTTATCTTCGACGCCGACATGCACGTGCATACCACAGGTCAGCAATCTGCGTGCGGCAGCCTGAAGGTTTTTGTTCAGCTCATCGTAACGTTCCTTGGCTGTGTATTTCTGTTTGTACCATTTTGCAAACGGGTGCGTGGATGCTGCGATTGGTGCTAAGCCTACCTTGGTCGATTCCTCAATCACTGCGTTGCGCATTTCTTTCAGCATCTGCGCGGCTTCCTTGATGTTTTTTGCCACCGGCGTGCCAATTTCAATTTGCGAACGTAGAAATTCGGGACTAACCATACCGCTGCAGCGTTTGGCACAACGCTCTGGAAGATCGGGGGGAGGATCCGTGGCCAGCTCACCCGTTTCCGGGTGTACCAGCATGTATTCCTCCTCAATACCGATCGTCAGACTCGGGTCAGCGATCATGTAATCTCTCCAACTGGCTGTTTTACGGATTGGCGCAACGTAAATTTTTCCATGCGGTAAAGCGCATCATCCGCGAGCACAGGCTCAAGTGCTTCTGCAAGTATATTCGCCCAGTGAGTTTGTGCAGCCTCATCGGCCAGCAGGTCCTGGCGCACCTCGATAACCGTATGTGGCAGCCCGTTGGCCTCGGCATGGTGGTCAACCGTGTAATCCCAGTGATGCCTGCCGGAATACGGTTCATTGTCACCGATCATCAGGCCGTTTTGTTTTGCAAGGTTGTGCATCAGTGGCACAGGTATGCGTGGATCACGATCCCACATGACACCGATATGCCAGGGCCGATGTAATCCTTCTAATACGGGTGTGAAACTGTGAATAGACAACATGGCCGGTGTCTTATTCGCGGCAAGCTGCCGGTTAAGGCATGCCTGTATGACTTCGTGATACGGCTGATAAATGTTTTCGATGCGTGCACAGCGCGCATCTTGGTCCAGGTTTTCGTTTCCGGGAACCGAAGTGCCATCAGCAACGGTGACGAACGCGGTCGGGTCGTTTAGACGTCGGTTGCAATCGATAACCAGGCGTGAATACGTGGTAAGCACGGCGGTTGCCCCCAAATGTTCACTGAGTTTCTCGCACAACCCAGCGGCACCTATGTCCCAGGCAATATGCGTTTCACTTTTACCTGGTTCAATGCCGAGGTTATTCAAGGACACCGGGATAGTCTTACTGGCATGGTCACACACCAGCAGCAATGGACGAGTGGCTTCCCGGTTGATAACACGAAATGGCGCGGGTTCCCTGTTGCCTAGAAATTGCACTTTATTGCTTGCCATATGTAAATTTCACCAGGCTCGCCGGTAGTCAATTTTGATTTAGGTCAACAGGTTGAGTGCCGGTTTTCAGGGTTTGCTCAGTTTCTCCAGAATGGGTTGGATGATATCCATCGGGAAAACAATGGTGGAACTCCTTTCACTGGCAATTTCGGTCAAGGTTTGCAAATAACGTAATTGCATGGCGCCCTGGATTTCACTTAACGTACGCGCGGCTTCCACGAGTTTTGCCGATGCCTGCTGTTCGCCCTGGGCATGGATGATTTTGGCCCGTCGTGTACGTTCTGCTTCAGCTTGTTTGGCGATGGCGCGGATCATGCCTTCATCCAGGTCAATCTGTTTGATCTCGACATTGGAGACCTTGATGCCACAGGCATCGGTGTGTTCATCAAGAATTTTCTGCACGTCCACGTTCAGCTTATCGCGTTCGGCGAGCATTTCGTCCAGGTCATGCTGACCGAGCACGGAACGCAGAGTTGTTTGCGCCAACTGGCTGGTAGCCTCCCACGGGTTGGCAACCTGGATCACGGCTTTTTCCGGATCCATGATGCGGAAATAAATGACCGCATTGACCTTGACCGACACGTTATCATGCGAAATGACATCCTGTGGCGGAACATCCAGCACGATAACGCGCAGGTCTACTTTGATCATCTGCTGCACGCCGGGAATTAGTATGATCAGACCGGGCCCTTTGACACCGGTAAAACGTCCAAAGGTGAAAACTACACCGCGCTCGTATTCTCGCAGCACTTTGATGATGGTGAACAGCAGCGTGATGACAACTGCACCAATTACCAGAATTGTAGTCATAAAGAATTACTCCTGATTAGTTGATTCGTTATTCGATTTTTCAGTTAGCAGCCACAATCCATCCATGGCAGTAACCACGAGTTCTTCATCTTTATGTACGGGCGTGTCGCAGCGAGCCTGCCAACGCTCGCCATGAATGCGGACAAATCCTTTGCCGTGTACAAATTTATCAACCGCAAACCCGCTGCTTCCCACCATTTCTTCGCTACCGCTGACGACTTTGTGTCTTCGTGCATTCATGAAGAAGTACATCGTAGCCAACATGAATACGGAACCCAACGTCGCCATGGTAGCAATAAGTCCGGTCGGTACGCCGAAGCCGGGCGTGTCGGTATCTATAAGAATGACGCTGCCAAATACAAACGAAACAATGCCACCGAGTCCCAGTATGCCGAAACTGGGCGCGAACATTTCTGCAATCATCAATATGATGCCGAGCGCAATGAGCGCCAGGCCCGCATAGTTAACGGGCAGGACTTGCAACGCGAATAATCCCAGCAGCAAGCAGATGCCGCCGATGACCCCTGGCACCAATGCGCCGGGATTGTAGCCTTCAAACATCAAACCGTAAATGCCGATTAGCAGAAGAAGGTAGGCAATCTGTGGATCGGTAATCACTTCCAGAAACTTGGTGCGCCAATCCGGTGCGATAATGGTAAAGCGCACATTCTTGGTTTGCAGGGTTACCTCAATGCCGTTGACATCCACTCGTCGCCCATCGATTTTCTGCATCAACTCGTCGAGGTTTACGGCTACAACATCAATAACATTGTTTTCAAGTGCCGCGCGTGAATCCAGGCTGACCGATTCGCGCACTGCACGTTCGGCCCAGTCTGCGTTACGCCCGCGTTTTTCTGCCAGGCCACGAATATAGGCAATGGCGTCGTTTAATGCTTTGCGTTCCATGGCTGTGCCGGGTACCGCGGGTTTTTCGTCTGCAGACGTGTCGCCAGACTTGTCGTTTGTTTCGTCGTCTTCCTCGTCATCCGAATCATCCGAATCATCCGAATCATTTTCATCGCGCTCCGGAAAAGACGGAGGAGATGGCGGGCTACCGCCGATACTTACCGGTGTGGCAGCACCGAGATTCGTAGCGGGGGCCATGGCGGCAACATGACTGGCATAAAGAATGTAGGTGCCGGCACTGGCAGCACGTGAGCCTTCCGGTGATACATAGGTCACCACCGGCACCGGCGATGCAAAGATGGCTTTGATAATTTCCCGCATGGACGTATCCAACCCGCCCGGTGTATCCATGCGCAGCACAACGAGATCGAAATCGTCGGCGGCTGCCTCTTCCAGCCCGCGCACCACGTAATCTGAAGTTGCCGGCCCGATTGCGCCTTCAATATCAAGAATAGCTGCACGGCTGATACGATTATCAGCCGCAATTCCTGCCAGAACCGGCAGTGCCAGCAACAGGGCAATCTTCATCTTGACCAGGCGTGTTTGCATTCCGGATCCTCCTCCGACCATGGGACCACAGCCTCCCTTGCAGCTCAAATTCGATTGCACAGCTTGCTTGAGTTGCCGAATCCCTGCCTTGGCGGGCTACACTCGGCTGGTCCCACACTCGGGACGGCCATTTAAACGGGCTAGCGCCATGCGGCATCCTATCTTACATGGAAGCGATCATGACCATGGGCATCGCGGCGACCAGCAGGGAGATAGGCGTCTTGTCCGGGCATCCTGAACTATCCACTACGGATGAACAGCTGGTCTGGCGCGCGAAACGTGGTGACACGCGAGCGTTTGAGGAATTGTACCGCCGCCACTCGGGCAAGATTTATGGTTTGTGCCTGCGCCTGGCTGGAAACCGGACATTGGCACAGGATTGCGCCCAGGATGCCTTTGTCAGGGCCTGGGAAAAACTGGAAGGATTCCGTGGCGATGCGGCATTTTCCTCCTGGCTTTATCGCATTGCCACCAATGTGGTGTTGGGTGCGCATCGCAAACGCAAACGACGGGAAGCGCAGTTGCGCCAGGTGGACGACGAAAATCCGTTTGAACAGATAGCGGATCGTGAAGAAAAACCGGATTTGGGCATAGACCTTGAACAGGCGATTGCCGAATTACCGGACGGAGCACGAACCGTATTTGTGTTGCATGACGTGGAAGGCATGTTACACGAAGAAATAGCAAGACAGACCGGTATCGCAGTGGGTACCAGCAAGGCACAACTGCACAGAGCAAGGAAACTCCTGCGGGAGAAATTAGAGCATGAGCTCTAGACAGTTTTCTGGGTAAATTTAGACATGAGTTATAAACAAGTTTCAAGGAATAGTAGATATGAGCTATAGACAATTTGCAGGGAATAGTAGACATGAACTGTAAACAGCTGATTGAACAACTCGACGCACTGCTTGAGGGTGAATTGTCAGCGGCTGAAGAACGGCCGTTAAGAGAACACCTTTCGGAATGCAAGAGCTGTGAGGAATTGCACCGCAAGCACCGACGCTTGCTGGAAAACGCCGCTATGCTTGCCCGGAACATCGAACCACCGGTGGATTTATGGCCGGGCATTGAAGCTCGCATCAGCAATCGAGCCAGGCAACCCGTCTTTGGTATTCGTGCCGCGGCGGCAACAGCGGTACTCGGTTTTGCAGCTTTGATTGCTTTGACCGTGCAGCAGCCGAACGTTAACCGCGAGGTAAAGCTAGAGTCGGTCGTGACGACCACTGAACCCCTGACGCGGCAGCAGGCACGTGCCCAGCTGGTTGCAAAGGTTAGCCCCACGGACCTGCGTTATTCACCGAAAACAGAAGCCGTGCTGCGCAAGAATATCAAGGTCATCGAGCAGGCCATGGCTGAAATCGAAGCGGCCATAGAAGCAGATCCGAATAATCCTAATTTACGACAATTGTTGTTGACAATTTACCAGCAGGAATCCCAAGTGGTCGACAGCGCCAATCGCATACAAGTACAGTCCGCCGAGGGACAAGGCATATGAACATAATGAAACCCATCCTGATATTAAGTATTTTCCTGGCCACGTCGGCCATGGCGGACGAGTCGGTTAATCGCCGTCTTGATGCCAGTAACGATGACACGGTACGCATTGAAAACATTGCAGGAAGAATTACGGTCGAAGCCTGGTCACGCAACGAAGTGCAGGTGATCGGCACCATTGCTGATGGCGTTGAGGAATTTATTTTCGAACGCAGCAGCCATGGAATCGAGATTATCGTCAAGTGGCCGCGCGGCGGACGACATCACCGGCATCACATTGATGACACCGACCTGGATATCAAGGTACCGGCTGGTGTTGATCTGGAAATATCCGGAGTCAGCGCGGATATCGAGATCACGGGCACCAATGGAAAAATCGAGGCGGAAACCGTAAGCGGTGAGGTATTCGTTGAAGCCAAGTCCGTCGCTAACCACTTATCCACTGTATCCGGCGATATCGAATTGTCCGGCAGTGCGAAGGATGCGCGAATCGTCCTGGAAAGCGTCTCCGGTGAACTGGTCTTGCGCGGCGTACACGGCCAGGTGGAAGCGAACAGTATCAGCGGCGATATCAGTCTGCGTGACAGCCGCGTGTTCCGCATGAACGGTGAAACCATATCCGGCGATATCACGATAGAGGCGGAACTGGAGAAGAATGGCGTGTATCACTACGAAGCCATTAACGGTGACGTGGAAATCATTACACGCGGCGAACCGGATGCCACTTTTGATCTCAGTTCGTTCAACGGCGACATTGATAACGACTACGGCCCGGCGCCGGAACGGACCAGCAAGTACGCCCCGGGTACCGAGTTACGTTTCAAGTCGGGTAACGGCAGCGCGGATGTGACCATCAATACGCTTAATGGCGATATCATTTTAGACAAGCGCTGACAGTCATACCTTATCTATAGTAAGAAGGGGCGCGACGCGCCCCTTTTTTTGTTCGCATATTACTTTACAGTTTGCCGTGAATTGCAGACACTGGGCTTCCGGCTCCATACGGATATCAAATGAAACTGCACATCTTCACCACCGGTGGCACTATCGATAAAATTTATTTTGACGCCAAGAGTGACTACGAGGTCGGTGAGCCGGTTGTCGATACCATCTTGAAGCAGGCGCATGCGTCAATCGAGTATTCAATTACGGCGTTGATGCGCAAGGACAGCCTGGAAATGACCAATGAGGACCGGGAAGTCATTCGCGATGCCGTACGTGATTGCGACGAAGACAAAGTTCTCATCACCCATGGTTCCGACACCATGACTGAGACAGGCAAGGCTCTCGTCGATATACCCAGCAAGACCATTGTGCTGACCGGTTCGCTCAAGCCGGCGCGTTTCCAGGAGAGTGACGCCGTTTTCAATATCGGTGCCGCAATTGCTGCAGTGCAAAGCTTGCCAGCAGGCGTATATATCATCATGAACGGGTGCGTATTCAACGCGCAGCGTGTACGCAAGAACCGCGAAGCCAATCGTTTCGAAGCGTTAGATTAATTCACACCCGGTAATGGGGAGAGGAGTTAAGCATGAAAAGATTTTTTGCGTTGTTAGCAATTATTGCCCTGCCTATTGCCGCATTGGCACAGGATGCCGTTGTACCCGAATTGACGGAAATCAAAGACGGTATTTACATGATCAAGGCGCGCGGCGGCAACATTGGCATTTCCGTTGGGGAAGACGGTGTATTCATGATCGACGA
>JAZFYH010000218.1:0-3654 GCA_036443475.1 Gammaproteobacteria bacterium
TCAGGCAGACAATTGAACGGGCAATAATGAACCAAACGCGCACTATTCGCCTACCCATTCACGTAATTAAGGAAATTAATCTTTATTTGCGCGCGGCTCGCAAATTGTCGCAACAACTGGATCGTGAGCCATCAGCTGAGGAAATTGCCTATATTCTCGAAAAGCCAATTGATGATGTGAAACGCATGTTAGGGCTTAACGAAAGAATAGCGTCTGTTGACACCCCGATCGGCAAAGATGGTGATCGCTTGTTGCTGGATGCCATTCCAGATGACAATAATTCTGATCCGTCACATCTGTTGCAAAGCGAAGACATGAATGCGGTGGTGGAGAATTGGATGCTGAAACTCAACGACAAGCAACGCGAGGTTGTGGAAAGGCGATTTGGTCTCAATGGCCATGAAAAATCGACACTCGAAGAAGTTGGCAATGAAATTGGTGTAACCAGGGAACGGGTCAGGCAGATACAGATGGACGCGCTGAAACGCTTGCGTCAGATTTTGGAAAGCGAAGGACTGTCGGAAGAGGCGTTGTTCGAATAGCTGTCGTTACCCGGGGAGCAGAAGGGCGGCAACAACTTTCCGGCCTTCTCCCAAGAGAATGTTGTAGGTACGACAGGCAGCCTGAGTATTCATGGTTTCGAGACCGGCACCGTACTGTAACAGGTGCAACATGAACTGCCGATCCGTGAATACATGATGATCTCCTGTACCGAGCACCACTATTTCTGGATTAAATTCGATTATCGGTTTGAAATGTTCAATGCAAAGCTCGCCGACGTTCCTCGGTCCCCAGTCCGTAATAAGTTTCGTTGGCGTAAGAATCATGCTGCACGAGTAGGACACTTGGTTAACGTGTACTTGGCCCGCTTCGTAGGCATTTATAACATTGAATTCGCCCGGGTTATTGTGTTCACGAGTCAGTTCCATTCAACTAGAGTACGGGATAGCCGCTAGCGTGACTACCGAGAAAAACGCCAGTTAAGGACGAGATGAAATCACGCATTCTGCAGCGGCCCAGCCCCCATTCAGCGGAGCTGTTGCCGAAAGCCTTGCATCCCGTTCTACGCCGCGTGTACGCAGCCAGGGGTATCAAAAATCAGACAGACCTGGATTATAGGTTAGGACAGCTACTTCCTCCGCAGACACTTTCAGGCTTGAGTGCCGCCGCGGATCTAATAATCAATCATATAAAAAGCGACGGGCATATCGTGATCGTGGGAGATTTCGATGCAGACGGAGCTACGAGTACCGTTGTAGCGCTACGTGGATTGCGTATGCTGGGGGCAAGAGATGTGTCCTACCTGGTTCCCAATCGCTTCGAATATGGGTACGGGTTGACGCCGGAAATCGTTGAGCTTGCAATGCAGCGGGACCCGGATCTACTAATAACCGTCGATAACGGAATTGCAAGTTATGAAGGTGTTGCCAAGGCACGTGCTGCAGGAATCGATGTTTTGGTGACGGATCACCATTTACCTGGTCTCAAACTTCCAGATGCCAATGTCATCGTAAATCCAAACCTGCAAGGTGAAGACTTTGCAAGCAAGTCACTTGCCGGCGTGGGGGTAATTTTTTACGTCATCATGGCAGTAAGACGTCGAATGCGGGAGCAAAACAGTTTTTCAACTGATGATTTTCCCGAACCCAATCTCGGGTCATTGCTAGCGTATGTGGCGCTAGGCACGGTCGCTGACGTCGTCATACTTGACCGCAATAACCGTATTCTCGTTGAACAGGGGCTGCGCAGGATTCGGACCGGCGATTGTTCTGCGGGCCTGCTTGAGTTGATCAACGTGGCAGGAAAAATTCGTACAAGTCTGACAGCAACTGACCTCGCGTTTGGTGTTGCACCGCGACTGAATGCCGCCGGGCGTATGGACGACATGACCCATGGAATCGAATGTCTGTTAACGAATGATGCCACGCTTGCAAAGCAATTAACCATGCAGCTGGATCGATTGAACTGTGAACGACGTGACGTAGAAAAAAACATGCACGCAGATGCAGAAAACCTGCTGCGTCAGCGTGAGTGGAATACAGAAGATGGTATGCCCGCAGCCCTGGTTTTGCATGATCCGGGTTGGCATGTTGGCGTAGTTGGACTGCTGGCATCGCGAATCAAGGACACAACCAATCGCCCGGTAATCGCTTTCGCTGACCAGGAAGTGGACGAGTTGAAAGGCTCCGCACGTTCTGTGCCCGGGTTTCATATACGCGATGCACTGCATAAATTGGCGACTACCCGACCGGATTTGCTGCAAAAGTTCGGGGGACATGCAATGGCCGCAGGGTTGAGCCTGAAGAAATCCAAACTTGATGAATTTACGCAGGAATTTACTGCAATTGCCCTAGATCAGCTTGGTCATCAGGAAGCAGGAAAGGTGTACTTTTCAGATGGAGGACTGTCGGAAAGAGAATTAACCTTGGAGCTTGCTGAAATATTGCAGTTCGCCGGCCCATGGGGCCAGGGTTTTCCAGAACCCTTGTTTGACAACAAGTTCGAGGTAGTGGATTGGCGCGTTGTCGGGGAACGACATCTAAAAATGACACTAAGACCGTGCAATACTCAACATGAAATCGCCGCAATCGCTTTTAATGCAGAGCAACCCTTTGACCCTGGAACGCGCATCACTGCCGTTTACCGGTTGGGTGTCAACGATTACCGGGGTACACGACAGGCACAGCTGGTGATTGAATACTTTGAATCGGCGCAAGACTGATTCACGCAATGTGAGGTGGTAAGATAACGCCCGATTTTTGCGGAAAATTTAGCAATGGAACTGAGCCCAATTACAAATCGGTTAAACGACCTGCAGGACCGTGCAACGGCTCTGAGGGGGTACCTTTGACTTTGACGCCAAGCGTGAAAGGCTGGAAGAAGTCACCCGGGAGTTGGAGGATCCAGGTGTGTGGGGCGATCCCGGTCGTGCGCAGGACCTGGGCCGAGAGCGCGCGCGTCTGAATAAAATCGTCAGCACTCTGGACGGACTGATCTGTGGCCTGGATGACGCCAACGAGCTGTTGAAACTCGCGGTTGAAGAAAACGACGCGGTAACGGTGAACGAGATCGCTTCCGATCTTGAGCAGTACGCGAGTACGGTAGAGGACCTCGAATTCCGACGGATGTTTTCCGGTGAGCTGGACGCAAATAATGCCTTTCTCGATATCCAGGCCGGCTCGGGAGGTACCGAGGCACAGGACTGGGCAGAAATGCTTTTGCGCATGTATCTCCGGTGGGGGGAAAAAAACGGTTTTACTACAGAAATCATTGAGATTTCCAACGGTGAAGTGGCGGGTATCAAAAGCACGACCGTGAATTTCAATGGCGACTATGCATACGGCTGGTTGAGAACTGAAACGGGCGTACACCGACTGGTCAGAAAGTCTCCTTTTGATTCCGGCAACCGCCGCCATACCTCTTTTGCGTCGGTGTTCGTTTCTCCAGAGGTAGACGACAACATTGATATAGAGATCAATCCGGCGGATCTTCGCATTGATGTGTACCGTGCAAGTGGCGCAGGTGGGCAGCACGTTAATCGGACCGAATCGGCAGTTCGTATTACGCATGTTCCCCTCAACGTTGTCGTGCAATGCCAGAATGACCGGTCACAGCATAAGAACAGACTGGAGTTCAGACGTGTGCTCTTCCGAT
>JAZFYH010000219.1:0-11800 GCA_036443475.1 Gammaproteobacteria bacterium
CCAGGGCCGCAAGGAAGGAATCGCCATTATCGACGTGGATCCCGAGTCTGATACTTATGGGAATATTCTGATGGATATCCCGTTACCGCCAGATTTGGTCGCCCATCATATTTTTTACAATCGTGACGCCACCAAGGTTTATATAACCGCTTTGGGTAAAGCAGAATTACGCGTTATTGACATGACGCGTCATCCGTACCGCGTGAAAGTCATCGACGTACCGGATTGCCAGGTTGGCGAGGATGTTGTGTTCTCGGAAGACAACAAGACCTGGTACGAGACCTGCATGGGTTCAAATGTCGTGATCATGGGTGACGCGGTTAACGATACCTACACGAAAACCATAGAATCACCCGTGCCTTATCCGCATGGTATCGCCGTGCACGATGGTATTGATCGCATGTTGGTGACCAGCACGGTTCGTGCATCAGACCTGGGTGATCCCGGGGAAACCATCGGCGTGATTGAGACCAGCACGGGTAAGAACCTGGGTAGTTTCAAGGTATCCGACAAGGAGTCACCTTCGGGCGAATCCCCGGTGGAAGTTATTTTCGTGCCCGGGTCGAATCCACCGGTTGCCTACATCACCAACATGTTCGGTGGCACGCTGTGGACGGCAAAATGGAGCCGGAAATCGGAGGAGTTCGAGTTCGCCAAGGCCTTTGATTTCGAGCCTGAAGGCGTGGGCATCCCGTTGGAAATCTATTTTTCCGATAACGGCAAACGCATGTACGTAACTACCGCGAATCCAGGCCATCTGCACATTTTTGATCTTGGCCGCGACCGGACCAAGGCGAAGCTTGTAAAAACGCTGCCAGCCGGCGAGGGCGCTCATCATGTCGCCTTTACCAAGGATGGCCGTTACGCGTGGGTGCAGAACTCATTTATAAATCTGCCGGGAATGAGCGAAGGATCCATTACTGTCGTAGATCTTGAAAAAATGGAAGTGGTGGATACGATGAACACCTTTGCCGAAAACGGCTTCAACCCGAACTGCATGGTGTTATTGCCGGAGTGGAATCATCCCATGGGGCATTGAGTCAACGCGCCAGGAAATGGTCAGGCTGGAGTAGCCAGCGGAATCCGCATGAACAACGCTCGGAATAATTCCCTCGTCGGGTGATTTTTAACTGGCACGAACGTCGGTCGGTCTTTCGGGCAACACGCGGAGCAAGTACAATGCCGCCATTCACAGGGAACATTGGCTGGGTGGCAGAGTGGTTATGCAGCGGCCTGCAAAGCCGTGGACGCCGGTTCGATTCCGACTCCAGCCTCCATTTCCCTGATTTGTTTTCCGGGCCCGGGTGGTGGAATTGGTAGACACAAGGGACTTAAAATCCCTCGGGGATTAACCCCCGTGCCGGTTCAAGTCCGGCCCTGGGCACCAAAGACATTCACCGGCCACTTGTTCTCGCTGGCAGATTCCCAAGGAACCGATGACAAACACAGCTGATTTCTTGCTGACAGTTGATGGATTAAGCATCCTGCGTGGTCCGCGTTACCTGTGTCGCGATCTTGAGTTTTCTGCTCGAGCCGGTGCGCTGGTGCACGTTCGCGGCCCCAATGGCAGCGGCAAAACGTCATTAATGCGCACGCTTGCCGGCCTGGCGTTGGCCGAGTCGGGCAGTATCAAATGGTTTGGACAGCCTCTTAAAAGCTCGAATGCCGAACAACGCGCGAATTTTGCTTACCTGGGACACGCCAACGGTCTTAAATCTGGACTGACGCCGCGCGAAAACCTACGTTTTTCTGCCGCACTGAATGATGGCGATACATGGAAAACCATCGACACCGTACTGGAAAAACTGGATGTACTGAAACAGGCCAACTTGCCGTGTCGATTTCTTTCCGCAGGACAAAAAAGACGCGTTGCGTTTGCGCGCATTGCCAATTCCACCCGAACGGTCTGGCTGTTGGATGAGCCATTCACTTGTCTGGATGCCACGGGCATTGCCAGTGTCACCGGTCTGATTGGCGAAAAATTGAAACAGGGCGGTCTGGTCATTATGAGTTCACACCAGGAAATTCCCCTGATCAGCGATCGCCTGGTGCAGGTGAACCTGGAGTCGGTGCAATGAGCACCTTACCCACACTGCGTGCCGTGGTTTCGCGCGACCTACTGCTTTATGTTCGCCGTCCGGGTGAGTGGCTAACACCGTTAATGTTCTTTGTCATGGTCACGCTGGTTTTTCCGTTGGGACTTTCTCCGGATCCGGTAATGCTGGCCACCATTGCACCCGGTCTGATCTGGGTGGCGGCGTTACTCGCCAGCTTGGTAAGCCTGAACGTTCTTTTTGGACCGGATTTCGATGATGGTGCGCTGGAAGAACTGGTGTTAAGCGAAGAATCGCTAACCTTGATCGCGCTGGCTCGCGTATTTGCTCACTGGCTGGTCACAGGATTGCCGCTGGTCATTCTGGCACCGTTCATGGCCGTGTTCTTTGGATTTCCGGAAGCCGGGCGCGAATACCTGGTCATTACATTGTTACTCGGTACACCTGTACTCAGTCTGCTTGGGGCTATCGGTGCAGCGTTAACGGTCAGTTTGCGTGCCGGCGGTATGCTGGTACCGATACTGATATTACCGCTTGCGGTGCCGGTGCTTATTTTTGGTGCAAAGGGCGTGGCCCTTGCGGTTGATGGTGAAGTGGTCAGCGGACCGCTTTACATGTTGGGTTTTCTCCTTGCACTTGGTTTGAGTTTAGGACCATTGGCAATTGCCGGGGCGTTACGGATTTCGCTGGAGTAAATCGCAATGCAAGGATGTATTAGGTCTCTAGAAAATTCGAAGAAGTCAGGTTTTGGTCAGGAATGGTTGAGCCGCATGGGTTTTCATGCAAACAATAGTCGACACGGTTGAGCAACGTGAAGTTTAATAAGACACTAGGGAACCGGAGAAATTAATACTATGTGGACCTGGTTTCACAAGCTGGCATCACCGCCACACTTTTACCGCATTGCAGAACGCCTGGAGCCTTGGGTCGGCTGGACGGCGTTGCTACTGATTATCGTTGGGGTGTACGGTGGACTGGTACTTGCGCCGCCGGATTACCAGCAGGGCGAAGGATTTCGCATTATCTATGTGCATGTTCCAAGCGCCTTTTTGTCACTCCTTATATATACCGTGATGGCGGTTGCTTCAGGGATTGCGCTGATATGGCGCATCAAGCTGGCACACGTGGTTGCCACAGCATCGGCGCCGGTGGGTGCATCGTTTACGTTTCTGGCCCTGGCAACTGGCTCAATCTGGGGTAAACCTATGTGGGGCACTTGGTGGGTATGGGATGCGCGCCTGACGTCAGAACTTATCCTGCTGTTTCTCTACCTTGGGTTTATTGCTTTGAATCGTGCATTTGAAGACCAGCGGCAAGGAGATCGCGCGGCTGCCGTACTGGCCATTGTCGGTGTCGTAAACGTGCCCATCATTCATTATTCTGTCGAATGGTGGAATACCCTACACCAGGGGACCACGTTGATAACAAGAGAAGGGCCAAAAATGTCCAGTGACATGATGTGGCCGCTGTTGCTGATGATCCTGGGATTCAACCTGTTTTATGGTTTTATCGTGCTTACGGCGTCGCGACGCGAAGTACTGGAACGTGAACACAACAGCAACTGGACCAGAGAACTGACGAACTGATGAACGAATTTCTCCACATGGGTGGTTATGCGGTGTACGTCTGGTCCGCATTTGGCCTGACCTTTATCGTACTGCTTGCAAATTTTGTCGTTGTTCGTCAAGGGCTCGCGAAAACCAAGACGCGTATACTTGATCGCAACACGGCAGAGCAAGGCAAATGACCCCAAGACGCAAACGCATGGTTCTGGTCGGCCTGGTCGTGCTCGGCGTTTCCGTAGCCGCTGCACTGGGTTTGCGCGCGTTTCAGGAAAATCTTTTGTATTTTTACAGTCCTACGGCCGTGGTCAGCGGTGATGTTCCGATTGACAAGAAGTTTCGCCTGGGTGGACTGGTAGTGAATGGCAGCGTGCGGCGGGAAACTGGCAGCCTGACTGTGCAGTTTACGTTGACCGATACGATTAATGTTGTGGACGTCAACTATACCGGAATACTTCCCGATCTATTCCGCGAGGGGCAGGGAATTGTTACGCACGGAAAGATGGACGGTAACGGGAAGTTTGTTGCTGACGAAGTATTGGCCAAGCATGACGAGAACTACATGCCACCCGAGGTTGCAGCTTCACTTGCCGAAGCACACCGCAAGAGTATTGAAAAGAAAATGAAGCAACAGGCGGAAAGCGCTTCCGAATGATTCCCGAGATAGGTCACTTTGCCCTGATTTTGGCGTTTGCTGTCGCCTGCGTGCAGGTATTCTACAGCTTCGCCGGTGCTGCGCGAAACGAACAGGTGTGGATGGACATGGCAAGACCCGCGGCTTTGCTGCAATGCCTGCTGGTCAGCGTGGCGTTCATTACACTGGCAATTTCGTTTGTGAATGACGACTTCACCCTGCTGTACGTTGCACAGAATTCCAATTCCGCCCTGCCGACAATGTACAAGGTTGCCGCGGTGTGGGGTGCGCACGAAGGCTCCCTGCTGTTGTGGATCCTGATTCTTACGGTGTGGACTGCTGCGGTCGCCGTTCGCGGCCGAG
This sequence comes from Gammaproteobacteria bacterium, assembly GCA_036443475.1. Taxonomy (GTDB): domain Bacteria; phylum Pseudomonadota; class Gammaproteobacteria; order Natronospirales; family JAZFYH01; genus JAZFYH01. The sequence continues at coordinate 4,614 of JAZFYH010000219.1, forward strand.
TGCTTGAAAACCTGTTCCATGCAAGAGTTTTGGGCACACTTGGTTTCGTCGCAGTCGGTTTTTATCTGTTTACGCTCACGACCTCCAACCCCTTTGAACGGTTGCTTCCGGCGGCAACTGAAGGGCGTGATCTAAACCCGTTGCTGCAGGACCCGGCAATGGTTATTCACCCACCCATGCTTTATGTCGGCTACGTCGGTATGTCGGTGGCATTCGCGTTCACTATTGCCGCGTTGCTGGGCCGGGAAGAAAGTATTGACTGGGCCCGGCGTGCGCGTCCTTGGACCACGGTGGCCTGGTTATTTTTAACGCTTGGTATTGCGCTCGGCAGCTGGTGGGCTTACTACGAACTTGGCTGGGGCGGCTGGTGGTTCTGGGATCCCGTGGAAAACGCGAGCTTCATGCCATGGTTGGTTGGAACAGCGTTAATTCATTCTTTAGCGGTTACTGAAAAACGCGGTGCGTTTACCAGTTGGACCATGTTACTGGCGATCATGGCGTTTAGTTTAAGCCTCTTGGGGACATTCCTCGTCCGGTCCGGTGTACTGGTTTCGGTGCACGCATTTGCCACTGATCCGGCGCGCGGGGTGTTCATCCTACTGTTCCTTGGAATTGTCATTGGGACCGCTTTGAGTCTTTATGCCTGGCGCGCACCCAGTTTTGCACAGGGCGGGGGGTTCACGCTGTTTTCGAAAGAAACCTTCCTGTTAAGTAATAACATATTGCTGGTTGTTGCGGCCGGGGCGGTATTGCTGGGAACGCTTTATCCACTGTTTCTTGATGCCATGAACATGGGCAAGATTTCTGTCGGTCCACCCTATTTCAATGCGGTATTTGTTCCGCTGGTTTTACCGCTTTTCTTGTTGATGGGCATCGGTCCTTACGTTAACTGGAAACGCGATACGCTCGATGCGGTTGCCGGGCGATTACGCATAGTAGTCATCCTTTCCCTGGTCGCAGCAGCGATACTTGTTGCTGTCAGTGGCGTTGGCCAAAACATGGCGGGAATAATCGGCGTGCTGATGGCGTGCTGGGTTTTGTTTACAGCGCCACTTGAAGTTGTAAAGCGTTGGCGCAGCAAGACCCACATTTCGCGCGCCATACTTGGTATGACCCTGGCGCACTTTGGGATCGGCCTGACCGTGCTGGGTGTTTCCATCACTGCGGTGGCCAGCAACGAAAACGACCTTGCTTTTTCTCCAGGCCAGAGTCGTACCGTTGCGCAATACGAGTTCAAATTTACGGGTATGCGACGTATTCAGGGGCCCAATTATACCGGCGAAGAAGGCGAGTTCATTGTTTACGAGAATGGCTCGGAACTTACCCGTCTTTACCCACAAAAGCGTAATTACTTTGTGCAGCAAAATACTATGACAGAAGCGGACATTGATGCGGGCCTGTTTCGCGATCTCTATGTGGCTATTGGTGAACCCTTGGGAGATGGTTCGTGGAGCGCACGCGTGCAAGTTAAGCCATTTATCCGATTTATGTGGCTGGGTCCGTTATTCATGGCGTTAGGTGGTGTGTTTGCGGCGTTTGACAGACGCTATCGTCCGCGAACCTCGAACGAGGTATCCAGCTGATGTGGCGTTACTTTCTGCCATTACTCGTACTCGCATTACTGGTGTTCACAGCTTGGGCGGGTCTGTACCGAGATCCTCGCTTGGTGCCTTCCCCCTTAGTCGGTCGTCAAGCGCCTGAATTTAGCCTGACCACGCTTAAAGACTCTGCAGCGACGTTTTCCAGTGAACAATTTATTGGCCAGGTCAGTGTAGTAAACGTTTGGGGCAGCTGGTGCGTCGGCTGCCGTGTGGAGCACGAAGCCTTGATGCGTTTTTCCATACTGACGGATGTGCCTATTTACGGTATCAATTACAAGGACGAAAAGGGCAACGCGTTTAACTGGCTTGAACAACTGGGTGATCCCTACGTCCTGTCTGGGTACGACTACGATGGCCTGGTGTCCATTGACTGGGGCGTTTACGGCGCACCGGAAACGTTTGTAATCGACAAGCGTGGCGTCATCCGTTACAAAAAGGTCGGGCCTATCACAAATGAACTGATTCAAAATACCTTGTTACCACTGCTGGAAATATTGAACGCCGAGCAACCTTAATGCGAATAATTATCACAATTCTACTGCTTGCTTTCGCTAGCACCGTCTGTGCCATTGACCGGGGCAGTGAATTCTCAGACCCGGAACTGGAAGCAAGATTCCAAAAGCTGAACGATGAGTTTCGTTGCCTGGTCTGTCAGAACCAGACCCTTGCGGACTCAAACGCCGGGCTGGCTGCCGATCTGCGCGACCAGGTCAAGAGGTTGCTAGAAGAAGGAAAAAGCGATCCGGAGATCAGCGCTTACATGGTCGCGCGTTACGGGGATTTCGTATTGTACAAACCACCGGTGAAGTCAACTACCTGGCTGCTGTGGATAGGACCGTTTCTATTGTTGTCTATCGCATTTTTTGCGCTTTTCAGCGCCATACGCCGTCAGGCACAACTGCCAGATGCCGATAGCCCGGACGAGGACACAACACCGTGACTGCAACCCTTATTATTGCTGGAATCCTGTTTTTTGTTTTTGCCGGAATGGTTACGTTGCCATTGTGGAAAAGCGGTCGAAACCTTGTTGCGTCATTGACCATATTCGTCATGGCAGCACTTGCCGGAACTTTTTATGTCGCCCTTGGCACCCCCGGTGCGCGACAACCGCGCCAAGAACAAGACGCTGTGGGACCAATGTCGTCTGCCGGCAGTCCCGATGTTGAAGCAATGGTCACCAACCTGGCCGCACGCATGAAAGACAATCCGGAAAATTTGCAAGGTTGGGTCATGCTCGGGCGTTCCTATTTTGTTCTGGGTCGTTACGACCAAGCGCTGGAAGCCTACAGCAATGCCATGCGTCTGGGCGGGGACGGGGATCCGGATGTTCTGGCAAGCTACGCTGAAGTGCTCGTACTTGAGGATCCCGATGCACTCGACATCGAGGGTCGACCTCTATTTGAACGTGTGCTGGAAATGGATCCCGGTAACGCAAAAGGGCTATGGTACGGTGGTATTGCAGCGGAAAACGCCGGTGAGTATCCGCTTGCTGTTGAACGGTTTCAGGCCCTGCTCGCTTTGCAACCGCCCGATGATTTTCAAACTGTTATCAAGGAACGCCTGCTACAGTTACGTGCAACCATGGGTGTACCTCAATAAGCCGGTGTAAGCTGAAAACTTTGCGGGTATGGCGGTGCCCTAAAGCATGATCATTAGAAAAATCAGAGTTTACTCCGTTCGACTCGCTTGCGTCGTGCTTCTCACTGCAAACCTATCCGGGTGCAGCACACTTGAAATTGCCTACAGTATGGCTGACCGCCTGGCATTGCGGTACGTGGCGGGTTATACGAAATTGACCAATCGCCAGAAGGGAATACTGGCGCCGGAATTTGAAGCACGCATGCAGGAACATGAACGCCTGGAGCTCCCGCAGTATGTGACCCTGTTTCGTGACGCCGAACATTTCGCCGCAAATGGGCTCACACGAGATGAAATTGATCAGTTGCTGGATGATTTAAACCGCCTGTTTTCCCTGCTAATAGATGAAAGCGTTCCCCTCGCTGTGACTACCTTGCAGATGCTGAATGACGATCAATTGGATTATTTTGAGCAGCGACTGGAAAAAAATCTCAACAATGACACGAAAGACATCTCGCGTGATCCTGAAACACGACATAGCCAGCGTACTGAAAATGTCGTTGCGGATATAGAAAAATGGACGGGCAAACTGAACGACGCACAGGTCGTGTTAATTGCCGAACACCTTGCCGATATGCCCGATACAACAAAAGACTGGTCCCGTTTTCGGAGCTACCGCAATCAGCGTCTGTTGCAGACTTTGCGAGCTGGCAGCAGCAATCGGCGGTTAGCCCGCGTCATTCGAGATGGTTGGGTAACGCGCGACATGGCGGATGAACAGTCTCGCGAGAAATGGGCGGGTAACCGCAACCGATACCGTGAACTGCTTGTTGAATTTGATTTGACCATGACGAAACGGCAGCGCAAGAAAATGCTGCGCAGGTTCTCAAAATTCGCCAATAACCTGGCAAATCTGTTGCCCGAAGGCAGCGACTCTGACCTTGTAGCGTCAGTCGACCGGTGAATGTGTCCCTGATTCCGTGACGACTCCAGTCACGCACGCATCCTTGCCCAGGCTGTTACCGGCCTACGTGTCGCTGGCTTGGCAATCCATGCTCGGCAAACGCAATACCGCCGCAAGCCGGGCCGGCACTGTTCAAGTAGCAGAAAATGTCCGTATTAACCCAGCGAGTCTACGTGCGTATCGCGCGGTGTGCGGTTACCTACCTGGAATCGATGTTCCCATCTGTTTCCCGCATTTGCCTGCAGGTGCACTGCAGTTACGAATTCTGGCGGCACCTGGATTCCCCTGTGACGCGGCCGGGTTAGTCCATGTTTCCAACAGTATTTCGCAACGCCGACCCATTTCCGTTGCAGCCACGTACACAGTCGAATGTCGACTTACGGGCGATGAGCATACTGAGCGGGGCAGGGAATTTGCGCTTAAAACCGAATATCGTAAGGGCTCAACGGTTGCCTGGGAAGAAACCATGTACTTCCTCAAGCCTGACAGGAACAGGAAGAAAAAGAATTCAATATCGTATCAAGACGAATGGCTGCACAGTGACGGGGTCAACCAGCTGGAGATTCCCGTTTCCGGTAATACCGGGCGACGATATGCACGTGTCTCCGGTGACTATAATCCGATACACCTGTACGACTTTTCCGCCCGGTTATTTGGATTTCCCGGAAAGATTGCGCATGGAATGTGGATGCTGGGGCGGTGTATTGCCGAAATGCAGCCTGCTGCAGGATTCAAAAATGCCACCATTGAGGCGCAGTTCAAGACGCCATTGTTCATCCCGGGGAGTGCCTTGCTTAGATACGCCAGTAAAACCGGCAACACCGATTTTGAATTGCACAATCCGTCTCTTAATCGACCAAACATGTTGGGCAGGTTAACTGTCTTCTGACAACTTGGTTGAAATACTTTCAGGCCAATGCAGGTCTTGTAACCAATACAATTAATCAAGATGGATACCGGACACTCACATGAAACTATTTTCCAGGCTGGTTCTTTTTTTTGTAGTTGGAATGCTTATGCACGGCCAGCTACAGGCTGACACGAAAGTCGAACGACCCTCGTTGGTGATTGGTGACACATTTCCTGCGTGGCAACTAGAGACGCCAACTTCTGAAACGATTGAGTATCCGGCACATACCGCTGGACAACCGTCCATAATTCTCTTTTGGGCAAGCTGGTGCCCTTATTGCAAGGCATTGATGCCACACTTGCAGAATGTGTACGATTCTTACCGAGGACGTGGCCTCAAGTACTACGCAATCAACATTAAGGAGGATGGTGATCCCGTGGCCACCTTGAAACAACGCGGCCAGGATCCACTACTGTTACTGGACGGTGATGAGTTTGGGGAAAGTGTTGGTGTATTCGCTACTCCGGGGCTGTTCCTGGTCGACGCAAAAGGGCAGGTCATTTACAAGCGGAAATCCGGTGCCAGTCCGGAGCAGATAGAAATGTTGTTACGTTTCTTGCTGGAAAAACAATACAAATAAAAAGCCGGAGCAAGCTCCGGTTTTTTATACTCACAACAGTAAGGGTTACAGGCCGAGAACATCTTTACCCTGGATGAATTCAATATCCACTGGGATTCCGACTGCTGCGAGCCGGTCTAGATCGGTCTGCAATTGTTCTCCGATAGTCCCTTCGGATTGCACCAACATGTCAACACCCTCGTAATCACCGTCTCCTTGCAGAGTAAGGATCATGCCTGACAGTTGGCTCATGGCATCCTGCATTTTCTCGAAATCCACGTGATAAGTGCCTGTGGTTTCATCGCGGGTAAACGCGTCCGCTGACTGGAAAAAATTGAACCGGATCATATTTGCTCGGCCATGCGCACTGGACGCACCAAACCGCACCGAACGAAATACGCTGGCCATGAAGGTAACGTAGTGATCCATGAGCTTGCCTTCATTCATTTCGCCTTTCTCGAATAATCGCGTAATCATGTACAAGCCGAGAATATCCGCCTTACCTTCCTCAAGTGCACTGGCATGTTCTTTCAATGCGGCACGCACAGTCCCCGAGCCATCCAGTGTGTTCTTGATTCCTAGGCCATGAGCAACTTCATGAAACATCGTGTTGCTAAAAAATGCATTGAATGTGATGTACTGCCGTTGGTCCTCGGCAATCAGCAAATCCGCTATCGGAACAAGTATTCGATCGAATTTTGCCCGTATGGCGTTTTTCAATTGCAGGCGTCGCGTACCTTTCTGTAGTTGTACTTGTTCATCATTGGGCAAGTTGATGGCAATTGTCTTGGAGCCGGCATTGCTGCGACCGGCGTAGTACAGGACATCGTAGGCATTTAAATCGGAATCGGTTCCGGGCGTTTCCTGCTTGTATTGGTCTGGCACGGGAAGACCCCGCTGTAATTCCGGTAGGAAATCCGCGAAGCGCGACAAGCGCTCACTCCATGCCATATCCTTAAGCAATACGTAGGACTCGTACGCCGCACGGTAACCAAAAAGACGGTCTTCATAGGTTTCTATAGGGCCTATTACCAGTTCAAGCGAGTTGTCCTTCATATCCATCCAGGCGAAATCGCTGGCCTGAAACTCGCCGCTCACCAAAGCATCAGCACGCATGCCTAAGTAATCGCGAAATGCCTCGTTTTCCACCAAAGGCATGGCGTCGCGCAACAGTTTGGCTGCTTCGGCAAGCTCGTTGGCAAACGCTTCATGGAAGGGAAACAGCGCAAGCCCACCATCCGCGTCTCGTATCACAAATGAGTACAGCCCGGCTTTGTCCGGATTATTCCAGGAATCGAACTCTTCACGCGTCATATCGGCGGGATAGAACTGTGCACCGAGCGGTTTGTCAGTGTATCCGTCGACAAAGGGTGTCTCATTGTTAAGCCGATCCCACGGACCGTAGTTGATCTCCGCAAAATGACGTTCCTCGTCATTCTCGATTCCAGACAGGAACGCTTGCTTGCCACCATATGCCTGGCGCCAAAACAGGTCATCCATAATTTCGGATGCATCGACCAGGTAACCAATTGCCTGACGTTGTCCTGCGCTAAGCCCGGATAAATCCACTGTTAG
>JAZFYH010000220.1:0-2074 GCA_036443475.1 Gammaproteobacteria bacterium
GCACCCCGCTTACCATCGTTGGTGATGGAGTTATGCAAGTCCCCGATTCCTTTAAAAAACTGGTCCGTGTTGTTGCGAACGACCCATCACTGCTGTTGTATACGGTGGATTTGATACCAGACAAAGCCAATTTCCTACCGGTAAACGAAGACACCTACCGTCAGTCGATGTTCCTGGATAACCGGGTAGCGGTTAAAGATCCACAGTGGGTTGTCGCGCCGCTTTGGCAGACTATTGAGCATGTGAACAAAGACTTGGCAGCGCAGCAATGTACCTTCATATTTCACGTTGGACATTGCGGATCAACCATTTGCACGCGCTTACTGGAGAGTTTTCCGAATCAACTTGCGCTACGCGAACCCTTGCCATTACGTGCGCTGGCGGCAGCGCGCCGTGACCTCGGGCAAGCGGGGAGCTATGTAGATCCGGGTAAATACGCCGAGTTGCGGAAATTCATATACGGCATGATCAGTCGCCGGTTTACCAGCACGCAGAACGTGGTAGTCAAAGCGACCAGCGATGTGTGCAATGTGGCGGGCGAACTGCTTGATATGCATAAGGATAATCGCGCATTGCTGATGTTTTTGCCGCTTGAGAACTTTCTTACCGTCATGTTGCGCAATGCTGCAAGGCGGGAAGAAACTGCGCATTTCGCGGCAACGCGGATACGCGACTTGCTGGAAAATGACGTGGAGATTTCTCCTTTATACAAGCTGAATGATGCTGAGCGTGCCGCGCTGAGTTGGTTGAGTAACATGTTCTGGCTGACCGGTCTTGCGAATCAACGCGCGCAATTGATTGATTTTGAGGCATTGTTGCAAAACCCGGCGACGGAGTTGTCCAGCATCTGTAAGTTTCTGGATGTGCAACACGATGATGGCCGGGTGCAATCAGTGGTAAATGGTCCGGTACTCAGCGCTTATTCGAAAGATCCAAAGTCTCCGTATAATCCGGCGTCAAGGCAGGCGGAACTCGCCGAGGCGCGACGGCAATTTGACACAGAGATCCGTGCAGCAATGAATTGGGCTGCAGACATCTGTAGTCGCAATTCAAGGATTGAGTATCTCTCGGAATTTTTTTCCGGTAACTGAAATTCATGACCCAGTTAGCACTTCGTAACCTGTTTTTTGTCTTGCTGGCGGTTACGGTGTTTGCCGTCTTGGATTTTCTTTTCTTGGGTTTTATGCCTGCCCTTGATCGTGGATTCCTGGATTTACTGCAGAAAATGCGTGAACAGCAATTGCAGCCGGATCCGGCGATCGTGCAATTGCATATTGACGAACGCAGTCTGGAATTGCTTGCCGACGAACTGGGACGCTACCCTTGGCCACGCGCGGTGCACGCGGAATTGTTGCATGGGCTGTTGGCGGCAGAGCCGGCCGCAGTGGTATTCGATATCGTATTTTCCGACCCCGACCGCGACCGGCCTGGGTCCGACGACTATTTTGTTGAAGTTGCCGCCGCAGATCCAAGGGTATTTTTCGCCCAGGTGTTGTTGGAAAACAAAGTGTTCTCGTCAGGCGTGCCGCTGGACCGGTTTGGTGACACGCTAGGCTACACACTGGTTGAGCCTGGTGACGCGGCGGTTCGCCAGGCCATGACCTTGCCGCTTCCTGCGCTGGCTGCTACAGGCCGTCTTGGCAGTATCAATTTTTTTGCGGACAGCGATGGGATAGGCAGGCGCTATGTGGTTTACAAACAAAGGGGCGGTTGGCGAATTCCGTCACTGCCAATGAAAGTTGCGCAGTACTTGAAATATCCAATACCCGATGAGGCGTTCATACGTCTCAACTGGTCAGCACATCCGGGTGAGCGCGTACAACATTCCTACGCTGATGTGCTCAGACTTGCTCGCGACAACGATTTCACCGCACTAAGTAAACTGTTTGCAGATCGCGTGGTGATCATTGGCGGCAATGCACCAGGCTTACACGATTTTCGCGCTACGCCACTGGCGGGTGATTTTCCGGGAACAGGTATCCTTGCCACAGCAATTGAAAACCTGAAACATGAATCCTACTTGCAGGATTTGCCGACGTCAGTAACTCACGCGGTCGCGGGTGGTCTGTTGCTA
>JAZFYH010000221.1:0-2899 GCA_036443475.1 Gammaproteobacteria bacterium
GCACGACCTTCCTTCACCAGGTTGATGGCAACACGCATGGAAGAATCTTTTTTGCCACGCAGCGCCTGAGCCGCCGGCTCATGCATTTCAACAATCTGTGACGCATGCTTGATTTCTAGCCGGGAAAGTATCTCTGGTGTGGCTCCGGATACACGTTGCTGTAACGTTTTTTCATCACCAACCAGGATCAGGTGCAGTTGAGAAATTCTGGCAAGCATTTCCAGGGCGGCTGGCACAACCACGTCTGGGCCGTGATCGCCCCCCATTACGTCAAGTGAAATCGTGACCTGCTTGCTCATGTCAGTTCCCCGAAATGCGTGTTTCATCACGTGGTAGCCTGACCTGCATTGTATTCACGCCAATAGCGCGCCCGGATTCAATCTTCTTCGACGATTTTGGTCTCAACGACTTTCTTACCGCGATAGAACCCATCCTTAGTTACGTGGTGCCGCAAGTGCGTTTCACCCGATGTTGGATCCGTCGATAATGTCGGCCCCCGCAAAGAGTCGTGCGATCGACGCATACCACGACGGGAAGGGGTTTTTCGGCTTTTCTGTACGGCCATTTCTGTAACTCCAGACTAGTTGTCTTTTTTCAGTTTTTTCAATACTGCAAACGGATTGGAGGAACTATCTTCCTCATAGGGTTGATCACTTGCCGAGGCAAGATAACCACTGCTCACGCAATCCTTCTCATTTTCGTGGAATACCACGATCGGTAACGCAAGTAACAACTCGTCCTCAACCAATGTATTGAGATCCAGCCGCTCACCGCTGCTACAAATTACCGGGTCAAGCTCCTCACGCAGATGCATGGCTTCTTCGTCAGAATTGACAACAGCCAATCTGAATTCCGTTTTCAGTTTAACGGATTTTGATTCCATGCACCGCTGGCATGTCAGTTCCACTTCAGCGCTGGCGCTACCTGAAATAGTGTGACTGCCGTCAAGCTCACGTACAAATTCCAGCGTTACCGGCACCAATGTGCTTCGCAATACCACTGCTTTGCTTAGCCGTACAAGATCTGTAACGGCTATTTCGCCTTGCAAATTCTTGCCTTTTTCCGCCAAGCGATGCGGGTCAATCTGCCGCGGTAGGTGGCTCGACATAAGCGCGCAATTTTACGCGGCCAGAAAGGAGCATGTCAAAGCATTTATTGAGGCAAGCTATTGTTTTTTATCGAATAGTCAGGTAGACAGGCTACTTGAGCCCATTATTTAGGATAGACATGCGCGCTACCGACCCAAATATCATACTCGCTTCCAGTTCCGTCTACCGGCGCGAATTGCTGGCGCGCCTCGGATTTGCCTTTCGCTGCCAAGTTGCAGACATCGACGAGGCTCCGCTGGAGAACGAAACACCACGTGAAGTCGCCGTCCGCCTTGCCACCGAAAAGGCGCAAAGCGTCGCCTGCAACCTTGAATCAGGGCTGGTAATCGGTTCCGACCAGGTTGCTGACAGGAATGGTCAACTGCTGGGCAAACCGGGCGATCCCGAAACCGCTCGACAACAACTCCTTGCCTGTTCGGGCAAACAGATTCGTTTCTACACAGCAGTCAGTGTGGTCAACGCGGCAAATAACACTATCCGGCAGCTGCTGGACACTACCACCGTCAGTTTTCGCCTGCTTTCTGAGGAAACGGTGGATCGATATATCCGCAGGGAATCGGCGCTGGACTGCGCTGGCGGGTTCAAGTCGGAGGGCCTGGGTATTACATTATTTGAAGTCATCGAAAGCGATGACCCGACAGCCCTAATTGGACTGCCGTTAATTAGCCTGACCAAGTTGCTACGTGAGGAAGGTATTGATCTACCTTAAGTCCGTGCCAGGCAACTAGTTGTTTGATATGCCTTAACCCATCCTCGAGTAAATGGATGTTTGATCGCCCGAGGCACGACTGGTCAACGATAATATCGATCACCGGGACTTGCTTGGAGCGAATTTCTCATCCAGAAACATGGGTAGATCGTGGATCGAATCGAGAATGGTCAACGGTGAAAAGCCCTGCAACCTGCTTACGGCGTGAACCCCCCAACTCACACCTATTGCGCGTATGTTGGCGTTGGCGGCCATCTCCAGATCGTATTCCGTATCGCCAACCATCAGTGCTTGCTCGGGCAGCAGGGCCAGCTCATCCAGTATTTCTTCCAACATCAGGGGGTGTGGCTTAGAAAAAGTTTCGTCAGCACAGCGTGTTACATCGAATGTTTGATGCAGATCAGTAACATTCAGTTCACGCTCTAGCCCACGCCTCCCCTTGCCAGTTGCGACCGCTAATTGGTAATTCCTTTGCCGCAATTCCTGCAATACTTCCCGGACACCTGGAAACAAAGCGGTTGCGCCGGGTGGACCATTTACAAAATACCGCCGGTAGACGTCGACAAATCGTCCGATATCGTGCTTGGTGATGCCGGGGAATACCTGGGTGAGTGCCTCTCTCAATCCGAGACCCACCACGTTGCGAATGCTCTCAGGCGAAGGTTTGGCCAATTCGGTTTCGCTGGCAGCGACTTGCACACTGGCAACAATATGCGCCACTGAGTCCATCAAGGTGCCATCCCAGTCAAAAATTATCAGGCGCATAGATCAATTCCCCATTGAAAGCCGGTTAATCACTTGTTGCAGATCATCGGGCAGCGGGCTGGAAAAGGACATAGATGTGTCATTCTCCCGTTCAAATTCGATGCTGTGGGCATGCAGAAACAATCGCTTCAACCCGAGCTTGCGAAATTTCTTATTCAGATCACGGTCACCGTACTTCGCGTCGCCAAGAACAGGATGCCCCGTTGTCTGGGCGTGCACGCGGATCTGGTGCGTGCGCCCGGTTAGTAGCTGCACGTCCACCAACGTGCACCCTTGAAAGTAGTCCATCGGCTGGAAATCGCTGATCGATGATCTG
>JAZFYH010000222.1:0-3083 GCA_036443475.1 Gammaproteobacteria bacterium
AACAAAGTCCCGAATACCGTGCCACCCGGCATATGACCAAAAGCTAACGGTAAGGTTTGAAACACCAAGCCGGGTCCGGCATCTGGATTCAAGCCGTTCAAAAAAACGATTGGAAAAATTGCCATCCCGGCGAGCAACGCAACGCTGGTATCTGCCAAGACAACTACGAACGAGGTTCCAGCAATGGAAGCATCATCAGGAAGGTATGCGCCGTAAGCCATGATCGCGCCCATACCCAAACTCAATGAGAAGAATGCCTGCCCCATCGCGGCAAGAATGGTATGCCCGGTAACCTGCGAGAAATCGGGTCTAAACATGTATTCCAATCCTTGCTGGAAAAACCCGGTACTCATGGCGTAACCCACCAACACTAACAGTAAAAAGAACAATGCAGGCATCAGAAACTTAACGGCTTTTTCCAAACCTTGTTCGACACCGCGACCGACCACAAATACCGTCAACGCCATAAATACGGTATGCCACCCGATCATTGCCCACGGATTTGCTTGCAAGGTAATGAGCACGGATTCCGCGGTTGTTTTGTCTGCACCTGAAAAAACACCACGTGCAGTATCGATGGCGTAACTGAATGTCCAACCGGCAATGACACTATAGTAAGAAAGGATAAGGATGCCCGCGATCACACCTAGCCAGCCCACCAACTGCCAGTACGCTCCCCCTGCTTCTTCTTCAGAAAGTAATCGCATCGTGTTTATGGGATTACGTCGACCACGGCGCCCAAGCATTGCTTCGGCCATAAAAATGGGCAAACCGATCGCAAGCACACAGGCCAGGTAGATCAACACAAATGCGCCACCACCGTTGGTGCCAGTCATGTATGGAAACTTCCAGATATTTCCCAGTCCGACCGCAGCGCCTGTTGCTGCGAGAATAAATGCCATGTGAGATGACCATTGTCCGTGCAGGGATTGTCTGCGTGCCATGAAGTGATCCTCGTAACCGGTTTCAGAATTATCAAAGTGCGCGATTTTCGGCCAATTCCCTCGGCACCTCAAGCCTAAAGGTAGCAGGAGCCCCACGTGGGGTCCCGGGTATAATCCCCAAATGAGCAAAAGTGACGACAAGCAGGTAAATGCCGCGACCATTGCCCGGAATCGGCGCGCGCGCCACGAATATTTCATCAGTGAGCGCATCGAAGCCGGGGTATCCCTTGAAGGTTGGGAGGTTAAAGCATTGCGCGCCAAGCGAGCCAGCCTGGCCGAAGGCTACGTATTGCTTAAAAATGGCGAGGCCTGGCTGTTAGGGGCAAGCATTAATCCGCTTGAGACCGCCAGCAGTCATGTACGAGCAGACCCTACTCGCACACGCAAGCTGCTGCTGCATCGGGACGAACTGGACCATCTTGCCGGCGCGGTAGACCGTAAAGGGTTTACCCTGGTCCCACTTTCCCTTTACTGGAAACGTGGCAAGGCAAAACTGGAAATCGGCTTGGCCAAGGGTAAGAAACTGCACGACAAGCGAGCCAGCGACAAGGAGCGCGATTGGTCCAGGCAAAAGGAACGCCTGCTGAAATCGCGCTGACATTCCTGACACCATACTGACAATTTAGGTGAATAAATCACTGAGTGTGTTGTCAAACCCCCAGGCCAATCGGAGGGGGTGTCATCATGCGAACTATTCTTTTAGTGCTATCAGCCTTTGTTTCGACTTCCCTGCCGGCGACCGAACGATTTGCACCTGAAACGCCGGTGCTCAATGTCGGTGCGGAAGAAATTCGGGCGGAACGACTTAAGGAATTTCAGTTCACTTGGATACAGGTAATCGAACAGAATGACGAATGGGTTGAACGTGGCAGCTATTCAGAGTCCCTGAAAAAAGACGACATGAAACTGCGGCACGAGCAGATCATCAGTTTGCCCGGGGACCGTTCTATCAACACCGTCACGGACTTTGACGCCAAGACGCTATTTGTCAACTCTGTGGTACGTAATATTACGAGCGGATCTCCGGATCGTCCGTCCAGGATAGAAATCCACTACGGGGACGATGGTTATAGCCAACGGGTCACACTTGGCAATGGCGAGCAATCTGAATCGTCACTGCACACTGCGGTAAAACCGTTTGCCAGCCAGGCGTTTGGTCTTGTTATCTCTGCGTTACCGCTGGAGACGGACTACCGCGCACGACTACCGGTCGCTTTCCCGCAATTGCAGATGTGGTACTGGATTGAACTCGTGGTGGTCGATGAGATCACCGTGCAATACAAGGGCCGCGACGTGGAATTATTCGTTGTGGACGCGCATTGGATGAACGTGTCAGACGGGTCCGTTTACCCGGGAGGCAAGGATCAAAGTGGTGGCCAATATCACATTGTCAAAGACGGCGGTGGTGACTTGCCGCATGTTTGGCGTTACATGAGCGAACACGTGGACATCCGGCCTGCCGGGATCTGAGGCGGGTTGTACTGCACGATATTTGCTACAATGTTCGGTCTGGGGCTGACATGGCTTCGACGTGGGTCGGGAAGCTTTAGGTGCATGCCGAGGATGCAGGTTCCCTCGTAAATCCATCTGCAAACTGTTAGTTGCGAACGACGACAACTACGCTCTAGCCGCTTAAACCCGGTTAGCGGTTCACCGGTTCGGGCCTGAACGACCGACTGAACTGTCACCTTAACCAGGCTGGCGCTCACCGCTGTTCCCACGGTTAGCGTGAGATTTCGGGAAATCGCCGTACGTAAATCCTGCCCGTCGGGTAGCGAACGGTCAAACTAAAAGACAGGGCTAAGCATGTAGAACCGAGAGTGAAACACTTGCGGACGCCGGTTCGATTCCGGCCAGCTCCACCAAACAAATAATTCGCCACGAGGGCGGTTTATTTGTTTGGAGATGACCCAGATGAGAACCGGCATTGCCAGTTTATCATTATGCAGTTTTTCAATATTTTCCGGCCAACGTGATCTTCATTAAGTGCGGTAGATGAATCCGAACCGGTTACCCAGGACTTCATCCTTGATCAGCTTCGGCCAACCGAACACGATTCGGTCGTAAGTAATGAGCCGTATGGTATTTTCCTTCGCGTCGAACCCAGATTGCTCCATGTCGCTCAACCCCTCTTTGAGA
>JAZFYH010000223.1:0-4503 GCA_036443475.1 Gammaproteobacteria bacterium
ACATCTCGGTTTGGCGTTCGTGTTATCTGCCCTCATCGCCACGCCAGGTTGCGAAATGCGCGCCCTGCCACACCTTTATGGCATGGTCAGCGGCAAAGCGGCGGCGGAACATTATTGTCCCGGTTTCCTGCGTCAAGTAGATCAGTGGGACCTTGGAATAATCGATAAAACCACACCGGCCGATGACGAAAGCAGTTCGAGCAAGGACTGGCTAGCGTCAGGCAAAGCCAAACTTCTTGTTTACGGTATTCCATTTGTCCTGATTGAACTGGTGGGTAACCTTGGCGGGCGTGAACTTGTTACCTGGACCTGGGGATTTGGTTTTGGGCTGCCGGGACTGTTTTGCATCGTCAACGCGCTGCGCAGTGGCCGCGTGCATTGTTATTCCATCGGTCCGGTATTACTTGCGGCAGGAGTATTAACCTTCCTGTTGGGATTTGACGTGATCGACTTCGGTCGCAGCAGTTACAACTACCTGCTTAACATCACCATCATCGCGGTTATTGTCCTGTACTTGGGCTCGGAGAGAATCTGGGGCAAGTATTTCGGTAAAAAGGAATTGATTAATGAAACCAACTCGTCTTGAGGTCCAGTTTTTATCGTTCGACGGTTGTCCGCTCGCGGACGTAACCCGCCAGGTACTGGAACAAGCGCTATCGGAATGCGGCATGGATCAGTCCGACTATGTCGATGTGGATGTTATGAACATCGCAACACCTGAAGATCTGCGCGCCTGGGGTTCGCCATCGATTCTGATCAATAGCAAGGATTTTACCGGCGATCCGCCGGGTAACGCTGCGAGCTGTCGCCTCTATGACGGCCCGGATGGCGCGCCCAAACTCGCGCATGTTATCGCTGCGATTGGTTCGGAAATGAAACGTCAATAATGGAAGACCAGAAAAAAATTATTGCGACAACCGGTGGCGCGATCGGTATTAGCGGTATTGCGTCTTTCATCGGGCTATGTTGCATTGGCCCCTGGTCGGTGGCGTTACTCGGCGTTAGCGGTGCCATTACCATGGCACGCTTCGCCTATCTGCGTCCGTACATTCTCGTGGCTGCGGCAATCATGCTCGGCTGGGCATTTTGGCGTGTTTATATTCGGCGTCCGGAATGTGACGACAACGGCTGTGAAACTCGGCCATCTTATTGGCTGCAGAGCGCATTATGGACAGCGGCCCTGTTGGTGTTACTCGCGTTTTTTGCGGAGGAATTACAATGGATATTAGTAGACCCGACTCCGGTACATTTACGAAACCCGGACTAATTGCACTTTTTGCCATCGCTCTTGCTGCTTGCAGCAGTGGGAACGAGTCTACGGAAATACAAGCCGAGGAAGGTACCTCGTCAGAACCGCCGTCCTTGGATTACGCACTCCTTGATGAAGAATTGCAGCCCTTTCGCGATGATTTCAATGCCAATGTCGGAAAGGTTCGGATGGTCTTTATTTCCGGGCCAACCTGTGCCATTTGCCTGCGCGGAATGGCGGATTTTCAGCGCGACTTGATGAGCCAGATCTCGGGAGACCCGCGTTACGAAGTATTCGTCGTTCACGTTCCAGCCTTAGGCGCCACTGAAGAAAATGTCGTGCAATCGTTGCCGCTCCTACATGGGCCGAACGTGCACCATTACTGGGACGAAATTGGCACCACCGGAATTAGATACCAAGAACTGCTGGACGTCCGTTTTTATGTCTGGGATTGGTGGTCAATGTATGGACCCGATGCAAGGTGGGACGGTGAGCTTCCGCCGTCCCCCGATTACTGGGAGCATCAACTAGGCCCATTTCCCAGAGAACTCTACCTGGATACAAAGCGTTTCACAGCCAAAGTCCTTGAGGCCGGTAGCGATATTACGCTAGCGGAGGAACTGGTCGCAAGCCGCAACGCCGATTTGGAGAAAGGTGTTCGGTTGGACGCTATATTCCAAGGATTAGGTGTAGCGATTCCTACCCATCACAAAGGCCGCGGTGACTACGAAAACTTAATCAAAATTCAGCGCATCGAATCGGAAGGCAGTATCGAAACCGCCGACGGCCGGCATTTTTCCATTTTTGTGAACCGCGACCGTGCACAGGGATACCAACGGATTGTGGGGGGCCAGGCAGCGCGAAATCGCGACGGTGAGATTCACCTGCCGGCTGGTGAGCGCGGACTGCCCTCTTGGGTGGAACGAATTCTTCTCGATAGCTACGAATTCGATGGCATGATCACCGACTGGAAAGACAAGGGCCACGAGGCCGAAATGATCGGCATGGAAACGTTTAACGCCGAACTGAACTGGGTGATCGAAATCCGTCAAAAACAAGGATTCCACTGGGAATTACTGGCAAACACCCATGCAGGTGATCTCGTTAAAAGTCGCCTACTGGACGAATCTGGTGGAGTACGGTTGGAAATTCGAGAAGTTGCGCATGAGCAAGTTAATAGCTTTCGTTTTCCGACCGAAATTCGTTATTTCGACGGCGATGGTCAGCTTCTCGCCACTGAACGACTTAAAGTTGCTCGCATGCAAGTCGAAGGCCAGGAGGAATACATCGCGCCGCGCATCCCTCCACGCGTGGGTGCGCGTTAGGCAACTGGATAACACGCCCGAACCTAGCCAGTTTGGACTGGTATTACGTGAACGGTGGATATGTCGTGCAGGATGTTTGGGATCCTAATTACGAGAATCCCGACAAATCGATTCCGTTTATTGTTCTTCCGGCACGTCCGGCAACAGGTACTCAGTACTGCCGCTTAAAGCGCACTGGTACATGATGCCGCCGTGCGGCTCACCGATACCTGCGGTGTCATAGATAAACGCAAAGATTTCTTCGGCCTTGTCTTCGGTAACGATAACGTACAGGACTTCTTTCTCGGTTTGCGTGACCCTGGAACGGTAATCTCGGTGCGTAATGCGGCCTGTGCCGCGTGCGAAATTAAAATTCGCCATAATGATGCCGCGTTCATCTTTCAGTGCCTGGATAATCGGCAGTGCCTTACCCTTGGGCAAGATGCAACGGATCAGCTTGCAGTGTTCCTGGAGTTCGACCACAGTCAGGATGCTCTTTCTGCCAGTTTCTTCGCGATCTCTTTTGGCACATAAGTCGCCATCTTCTCCAGTGGCGTCACGTAGGCGATGCCCATTCCCGGCGTATCCAGCTTGCCGGCCAAGTAGACACGCTCCAGCACGCGGTCAACCTGTTCGTTTGCTACGACGATGTTCACGACTTCCTTTTCGACCGCCACGGCGAGACCCACGATACCCAGTCTTTCCCGTACGCCCGTACCACGTGCGTAATAAATCGTTGCACCTTGCGCACCGGCTTGCGTCGCCGCTTTGACTATTCCATCAGCCATCCCGCGTTGCACGACACAAGTAATGAGTGATGCCTCGATCAATACCGCAATTTCCCGTGCCGCCATAGTTAAACCCCCGCCCTTACTTGCCTCATATTTAAACCCTCGCCTTCACCTGAGTCATGCTTAAATCCTCGCTATTAACGGGGTCATATTTAAACCCCTGCCTCTACCTGCTTTATATTAAACCCCTTCCTCTCCCTGCGGCCTCTTAAACCTCCGCTTCCGTCTGTGCGATTTCCGTCGCATGGTGTCGTTTCCTGACTGCCCAGTTCACCCACAAACCAGTCGAAAGTACCGCAATGATCGGGCACACCGATGCCATGGACAGGATTCCGAATCCTTCAACTACCTGCATGGCATCACCAAACCCGAGTCCCAGTGCCAGCACCAGTGGAACGGTAACCGGGCCCGTAGTGACGCCCGCGCTGTCCCAGGCGATGTTGACGAATTCCTCCGAGGAAAAGTACGTCAACACGACTGCGATCCCGTACCCTACAAGGAGGAAATTTATGATGGGAAAATCAAACAGCATTTTCGTCACGCCCAATGCAATGCCGCAGCCGACGCCAAATGATACGGCGTACATCAACATGGATTTGCGGAATGCACCATTAGTGAGATTTTCAACGGTTATGCCCAGCGCGTTCAGGGCGGGTTCCGCCAGCGTTGCGCCGAAACCGAGCAACCAGGCGAAAATAATGGAAATACTGATACCGCCGACAAACGAAAATAATGGTGAACCACCCATGGTCCCAATTTCACGGAAAGTACCCGGTACCAGTCCCCCGGATTGTGTGCCCAGTTTTGCCAGACCGTAAGTCAGACCAAGGTTGAACACAATCATCCCAAGCACGCACAGCGTTATGCCATAACTAACGATACCCGCGTGACGGATTTTTTCCTTGAGGATGACCATCAGCACCGCCAAAAGGAATAACACCAACGGAACGATGGCACGTATTCCGAGTACGATTTCCAGCCCAGGAGTTTCTTCGTGCCAGGCGGTGCTCAATGCGGTGGTCGTGGTACGCGCGCCGGCGAGAATTTCCTGCGGTGTTACAGTCTGGCCGACGTAAATAATGAGCGACAGCACGGCAATGATCGGGAACAACGATGCCAGGGTCACGATGCCGAATCCTGATAACGAGGAGCTGCCCTT
>JAZFYH010000224.1:0-6188 GCA_036443475.1 Gammaproteobacteria bacterium
CTGATGTCGCTTGCGTTCATGGGCTTCAAAGGACTGATCTGAACCATGCTGACAGCACTGACAATTCTTGGTGGGCTGGCAGCGCTTTTTGGTCTGGTGCTTGGCCTGGCATCGATGCGCTTCAAGGTCAAAGGTGACCCAGTTGTAGACCAGATCGAAGCTTTGTTGCCACAAACCCAATGTGAGCAATGCGGTTACCCAGGCTGCCGTCCTTACGCAGAAGCCATCGCACACGGTGAGGCAGACATCAACCAATGCCCGCCTGGAGGCGAAGCAGGAATTCGGGCACTGGCAAGTCTACTGGACCGTGAGCCGAAACCCTTGAATCCGGATAACGGCGTCGAAAAACCGGCAAGGGTTGCGTTAATTGATGAACAGACTTGTATTGGTTGTACCTTGTGCATACAGGCCTGTCCGGTGGACGCGATACTCGGTGCGTCCAAGCAGATGCACACCATAATTGAAAGTAAATGCACAGGTTGCGATCTTTGCCTGCCGCCTTGCCCGGTCGATTGCATTGACATGATCGAAATTCAACCGTCAACTGAAAACTGGAAATGGCCTCCACCTGCGGCAATGCGCAGACATAACCCAGCAACGGGAATGATCAATGACTGACCCTGCCTTCCAGGACCAGGAAGAACAGGTAACGCCGAAAATCGGCAAGTTCCGTGGTGGACTGGTGTTGCCCGAACACAAAGATTTGTCAACCGGCAGACCAATAAAAATTATGCCGCTTAGCAAGCGTTACATTCTTCCAATTACTCAACACAGCGGCCAACCCGCTGTTGCCGAAGTCAAGGTAGGCGACCAAGTTCTTAAGGGACAGGTTATTGCGCGTACGCATGGCTTTGTCGGCAGCATTTTGCACGCACCAACCTCGGGAAAGATTTCGGCCATCGAACCGCACCCGGTTGCGCATCCGTCGGGGTTGCCAGCGACCTGTATCGTTCTGGAAGCGGACGGAGACGATGAACCCATCAAGAGCTACAAGCTGGAAGACTGGCGCCACAGCGAGCCACTGGTGGTTCGCAATTATCTGCAGGAAATGGGCGTTGTGGGTCTTGGCGGTGCTGTATTCCCAACACACATAAAACTGACTCCCGCCGCAGATATTGTGGTGGAAAAGTTAATCTTGAATGGTGCTGAGTGTGAACCCTACATCAGCTGTGATGACATGTTGATGCGGGAATACGCGGAACAAATCATTTCCGGCGCACATATCGCAATGCATATTCTGGGCACCAACAAATGCGCGCTGGTGCTGGAAGACAACAAACCAGATGCAATTGCAGCACTCGAAAAAGCTATCGCTGACAATGGTAGAGAAGATATCGAAATTCATGCCATGCCGTCACGTTACCCGGAAGGTGGTGAACGGCAACTTATCCAGGCATTAACCGGCAAGGAGGTACCCACCGGTGGCCTACCCGTGGATCTCGGTTTTATCGTGCAAAACGTTGGTACTATGGCCGCCGTGCACAACGCGGTGGTAAATGGTGAGCCATTAGTTTCGCGAATTGTCACGGTTACTGGCAAGGGCATTACCCACCCGGGTAACGTCGAAGTTCGTCTCGGCACCTTGTTCTCCGAGGTTATGGAATTCTGCGGTGGTTATACGGATTCTGTGGAGCGGTTGATCATGGGTGGCCCGATGATGGGCTTTGCCCTGCCCAGTGACAACGTGCCTGTAATCAAAAGAACAAACTGCATACTCGTTGCTGCAAAAGAAGAGGTTCCAGTAAAAGATGACCCAATGCCTTGTATACGGTGTGGTGAATGTGCCCAAGTCTGCCCAGCATCGTTGTTACCGCAACAACTTTATTGGTACGCACGATCGCAAGATTTTAATCGCACAAAAGACTATCACATATTTAACTGTATAGAATGCGGTTGCTGTGACCTTGTCTGCCCAAGTCATATTCCATTGACGAGTTACTTTCGTTTTGCCAAATCTGAACTTTGGATCAAAGAACGTGAACGCGATGTTGCAGAATCTGCCAAGCAACGTTTTGAAGCGCGAGAAAAACGCGTCGAAAAACAGAAGGCCACATTAGACGAAAAGCGCAAGAAAAAAAGGGAGTCGATAAGGGAAAAACCCGGTAGCGAGGAAGCAAAATCCGAAATTGCCGCCGCTGTCGAGCGTGCTGCAAAAAAGCGAAAAGACGTCGGCCCAGATCAGACCTGAAAAATGGAATTCACGACCGCTCCAGCACCACATTTCGCACCGGACAACAAAGTTTCCCTGGTGATGTTGCAGGTGCTGCTCGCTCTGGTCCCGGCGATTTTGTGTTACGTCTGGTTTTTTGGAATTGGCATCCTGGTCAACATTATTATCGCTTCGGCAACGGCGGTGGCCTGTGAGGCACTGATGCTCAAATTGCGCGCGAGACCACTTGAGCCATTTCTCAAGGATTACAGCGCGATAGTGACAGCGTGGCTGCTGGCTTTCGCGCTACCACCCCTCTTTCCCTGGTACCTGACGGTACTTGGTACGGCATTTGCCATCGTATTCGTGAAACATCTCTATGGCGGTCTTGGGTACAACCCGTTCAATCCGGCAATGGCCGGTTACGTGCTTTTGCTAGTTTCGTTTCCTCAAGACATGACACAGTGGCTCACGCCTAATGTTCTTGTGGACGCTGCTGACCACCTGACCATAGGCCAGCAATTGACAACCATCTTCAGCGGCAGCCTGCCGGCAACAGCAAACGTTGACGCAGTAACCATGGCGACCCCGTTAGATATGGTCAAGACCGGGCTCGGACAAAACCAGATCATGATGGAAATCCACCAAAATCCTGTGTTTGGAGACATCGGTGGCCGCGGCTGGGAATGGGTGGGCAATTTTATTTTTTTGGGCGGCGTATTCCTTATATACCGAGGCGTAATCCGCTGGCACATTCCGGTGACGGTGTTGCTTGGTTTGGGGGCAACGGCATTCCTGTTTTACATGTTTGACGCCGGTAGCCATGCAACACCGGCGTTTCACATTTTTGGTGGCGGTAGCATGCTGTGCGCGTTTTTCATTGCCACCGACCCTGTCACCGCGGCAACGTCCAACAAGGGCCGCCTGGTATACGGGTTCGGCATCGGAGTATTGATTTACGTCATACGCACTTGGGGCAGTAACCCAGACGGTGTTGCTTACGCGGTTCTATTGATGAACATGACCGTGCCGTTGATCGATTACTACGTGCGACCAAGGACTTATGGTCATGGCCTCGATTGAGCCTGGAAAATTCCGCAGGCTGCTGCTCAGCGCGCTGACCTTGACCGGTTTTGCCCTGCTTGGCGCCGCGCTGGTAGCGTACACGGAATCGCGTACTCGCGATCAGATTGCGGAGAATATTCGTCGCCAGGTCCTTGACAGCCTGTACGCATTAGTGCCGCGTAATCGACACGATAATGATTTATTAAAAGCTGATATAAATGTACAGGACGAGGAATTGCTCGGTGTTGCAAAACCCGTCACCGCTTACATTGCAACGCAAAACAACCAACCGGTGGCGGTGCTGATTCGCAGCGTTGCACCGAACGGTTACAGCGGGCCGATTGAACTGTTGGTCGGCATCTGGTGGAACGGCACGCTGGCAGGTGTTCAAGTCGTCACGCACCGCGAAACACCGGGCTTGGGCGACCTGATTGATTCGGATAAGAGCGATTGGTTGCTCGGCTTCAACAATCGTTCGTTACAGGACCCAGGACTCGAGCGCTGGGCGGTGAAACGTGATGGGGGTGACTTCGATCAATTCACCGGTGCCACAGTCACACCTCGAGCCGTGATCAAAGCCGTGAAAAACACACTGGTATACTTTGAAGCTAACAAGACGGCCATGTTTGCAGCCTACCAAACCCGTCAGGAGTAGGCGGATTGATACAGAGGATGAAAAGCGTTATTGGCGAAGGGTTGTGGAAAAACAATCCGGGCCTGGTGCAATTACTCGGCCTGTGTCCATTGCTGGCAATCAGTACCACATTTTTCAATGCACTGGGCCTGGGACTGGCCACAATTTTCGTTCTTACTGGTTCTAACCTGGCCGTGTCGCTGATGCGCAGGTTCATTCCAGCCGACATTCGTGTTCCGATTTTCGTGGTAATCATTGCCTCACTGGTGACGATCGTAGAGCTATTAATGAATGCGTTTTTTCACGATCTTTACCGTGTGCTAGGCATATTCATTCCGCTTATCGTGACCAACTGCATCATCATTGGGCGCGCTGAATCGTTTGCCTCAAAAAATTCTGTACCCATGGCATTGGCTGATGGGCTATTCATGGGCATCGGCTTCGCGTTTGTTCTGGTCACCTTGGGCAGCATCCGTGAAATACTCGGCAAGGGAACACTTTTTTCTCAGGCGCACATGATGCTTGGTGAATCGGCCCGCGATATGCAAATTCATGTGCTGGGCTCCGATTACCCCGGATTCCTCTTTGCCATGCTGCCACCCGGTGCATTCCTTTGCCTGGGTCTGCTCATCGCGCTGAAGAATGTTTTTGATCGTCAACAGGCGGAGCGCTCGCGCGTTAAGGTGCAGGCTGCTGTCGAATCCATTACCTGATCCATGGACGCAAAACAGCGCGCCACGCTGTTTCGTCGCCTGCGAGCAGCAAACCCTGAACCAACCACTGAACTGCAATACGGTACGGAGTTCGAGCTGCTGGTGTCGGTCATTCTTTCTGCACAGGCCACGGACGTCAGTGTCAACAAGGCAACGGCCGAATTGTTCAAAGTTGCGAATACACCAGCTAAGATGCTGAAACTTAGTGAACGTGGTCTGAAGAAATACATTCGTACTATTGGTTTGTTCAACAGCAAGGCAAAGAACATCATAAAGAGCTGCCGGATACTGCTTGAACAACACAATGGCACGGTTCCTCAGACGCGGGGAGAATTGGAACAACTCCCTGGCGTGGGCAGGAAAACAGCAAACGTGATACTCAACACCGCGTTTGGCCAGTCAACCATCGCGGTGGATACGCACATCTTCAGGGTTGCAAATCGGACCGGACTTGCACCCGGTAAAACGCCATTGGCAGTCGAAAAAAATCTGTTGCAGGTCGTACCCGCGCGCTATAGGCGACTCGCGCATCACTGGCTGATCTTGCATGGCCGTTACGTTTGCAAAGCGCGTCGGCCGGAATGTCCTGGCTGTTCGATCAATGATTTGTGTGAGTACGCTGATAAGACCGATGCCTGAAGCAATCTGCATAACGCGGATTAAATCAATGCCTGAAATAATCTGCGTCCGGCTCGGGTCTGGTGCCGTTGAGTGCGGGAGTGTTCACCGTGTTTGGTAGTGACCGCGGCCAATTACGACGTCAGTTTGTCGAGGCTTGGGAAAAAATCCAGCAAAACCGGCCACTTAGTGAACTGGAAGCGCTGATCACGGACATTATTGCCCTGCACCCCGAATACCACGACCTGCTCGGAGGTGGTGAAGACACGCTTGATCTGGACTGGCAACCGGAACAAGGTGAAACCAATCCATTCCTGCACATGGCGATGCATATTGCCATCCGGGAACAACTGGGCGCGAATCGCCCGGCGGGCATCCGCGAGGTACATGCTCAGCTCGCGGCAAGGCATGGCGATACTCATGCTGCCGAGCATGTCATGCTGGAGGCATTGGGTGAAACGCTCTGGGAAGCACAGCGCAGCGGCCTGCCACCGGATGAGACGCTTTACCTGGAAAGACTGAGAAAATTGGCCACGGATTCGTAACGGACAGCAGAACAGATGACTACGACCACAGATCGCTATCCTGTACACGGCGCCGGCCTCGGCTTGCGGCGGCGCATGCTAAAAGATTTGATCAATGAGCCGCCCACCAACGTGGATTTTTTCGAAGTAGCACCCGAAAACTGGATTGGTGCTGGCGGCAAGATGGGCAAACAATTTCGCTGGTTCACGGAACGTTATCCGTTCATCTGTCACGGACTTTCGCTATCACTCGGTTCGCCGGCTTCGTTGGACGAAGATTTTGTCCGACAAGTAAAAACATTTCTTGATCAACACAGGATACGCTTTTATTCCGAACATCTGAGTTACTGTTCGGATGACGGTCACCTTTATGATCTTATGCCCATTCCGTTTACTGAGGAGGCAGTGGACTACGTCGCGCAGCGTATAAGACGGGTGCAGGACATCCTCGAACGACGTATGGCCATAGAAAATGTCTCTTACTA
>JAZFYH010000225.1:0-5435 GCA_036443475.1 Gammaproteobacteria bacterium
CTCACTGCCTTGAATCAAATGAGCCGCGGCGAGACAACTGGAAGGCTACTCAGATACCACCTTCGTACTTGAAGGAGACCTTCACTTTTGCCCGATAGGTGTCAACTTTCCCATCCTTAATCTGCATGTCGAGTTGGGCAATCTCGGCAATGCGCAGGTCTCGCAGGCTCTGCCCCGCTTTCTGGACTGCAGCTGCGGCAGCCTTCTCCCAAGATTCAGTGCTGGTTCCTACTAGCTCGATCACTTTGTAAACATTTTCCGCCATTACATATTCTCCTCTCAGTAACTGGACGTGAACGATCATTTAATCGGCTTCGAAGCCGATTTTCTTGTGACTCCCATCGCATAAGAGCTTATTCTTCGACTCGCTACGACAACATTGTGCCGTCATCGCCATCTTATTGATTTTTTATCCAAAAAACCTCCAATAAGACCGCTAAGCGGAAAATATAATCGTGTCCGGACACACCTGTCCTTGATGAACGATGAATTTTTCCGCGTTTATATCCTTAAGAAAGCAACCACTCCAGATCGTTGCGGTCCAGCTACAGTCGTGCTCTCCAGACAGGAAAGTAACGGGTCATACCGTGGAGCAGGTTTTGCAATCCACAGCGGGCGGCTGATGGGATGAACACTTACCTGCCGCAGGGCAATTTCGTGCGCGGTCATTGACGCTTGGTATGGCGCTGCTAAAAGCCGATCACCAGTATTGCGGATGGACCTCTGTACCTGTGAACAAATCTGCCCGAAAGACCGATGTCGCCAATATTTGCCTTCTTCACCGTGATGTCCATGTTAAAATACGTAAACCCAAATGCTATCGCCCAACGTTTGGTAAAACTATAATGCGCCCCCAGATTAAACCTGGTGAAATCGCCTTCTATGTTGCCAATTTCCAATCTAAATAATTCGCCACTGAGCCCGAACCGCCAGATATCAGAAAACTTGTACCTGTAGCCAATTCCCACAAGAGGTAACGGTGCATCGGTACTGACTGTATCTGATGTTTTGAATACAGGTTCATTGATGCTCATGAATAGCGAAGTCCAGTGCAGGCCTCCGGTAACACCCAGCGAGTGACTATTACTGCGGAAGAACTCGTACGTATAGGAAAGCTTGTATATTTCCGTATGGAACGTCGAGTTTACGGTCGTGTTAACTTGGAACGTCGTGCCATCGAACGTAATATCGCCCCGCAGAGTCTGTGCGCCATTGCGTTCCAGATCGAAATAACCGAAGTCCAGTGCATGCCGGTCAGCTATATACCAACGCAATATCAGGTACGCTAATGTCTTGGAATTATTAATTGCCAGATCGCTTTCCAGGTTAATGTCCGTACCGCCAATTCCAGGCGCATCCGCGCGAATTTTGGTATCTACGTCGGGACGGAATAATCCTAGGCCGATCTCGAACGTGTTGGGGTTGTATGCCGCATGCGATTCTTTTTGCGCCAACGCGGATGCCGGGATTACCACGGAAAATACCACGGCGGCCACGGTCAAGACCGATCCCGGTAGCTGCTGTATATCTCGGTTGACTGATTGTCGTCTTGAGTCGCGCAAAGTAGTTTGGAACTTTTGCAAACTAGGCATATGCCGCGGAAATAGCATACTACGGTTCTGCTTAGATGTTTTCATAAGGATTTTAAATACTGTGAATTCCTGTTCGTCATTGAATCAGCTAACATCCTATGTTTATACGTAGATTCACAAAAATACTAAGTAAAACTACTAAGCATACTTAGCAATCCTACTAATTGTTTGTAAAAATTATTTTATATTAAAGTAATAGATAGAAGAATAAAGACAAAGACATTGAATAAAATACTACTTTTAATTGATCCGGAGTGAAATGACCGCTTCAAGAGCAGTTCCCGATAGAATATAAACCGCTTCGTGACCCGAAGGCATGACAAAACTGTTTCCAGCATCAATGAGTGAGGTGGGGACCGTGGTTTTTTTCCATGCCAGCTTCAAGTGCCAACACAGACCGGATCGTATTGTTCTTGCAAGTATTGCCGTGCTCGCCATGACGATAACCATGGGGTGTGCCAGTACCACACAACCCCAGCGGGACGTTTCGAGCAGTGTTGCGATACGAACCACACAGTCCTCGCCCGATGCATCCAGGACGAGCAATACCCTGGTATTTAATCTGATGAGTTTTACCGACACATACGCGGCTCACATGGGATTTGCAGCCAGTCAAATTTTAATAAACAGTGATGATCTTCAACAGCGACGCGCTATTCACGGGTTGACAACAAGATTCGTCACGGCAGCAATGATGATTGCTTCCGATCCAGACCCGGCCGCGGCGTTGTTGGACATGCTGTTCATGGTCAGCCTGCAAGACATTGTTGTGCGCGAGTACTGGGTTCCCAATATATTTCCCGAACACGGACAAACTCTGCAGAACGAATTGAACAAAGCAACTGAATATATTTGGCGACTGGCCGACCCTTACCTTGCCGATGACCAGGAAGAAATCATCCATGGCATGATCAAAGAATGGCGAGAACAACACCCGGAACAAGTGTACGTATCGTTCATTCGATTCCTGGACATTCCGCGGGAAAGCAAGCTTGCCAGCGAGGAAAGCGGGCGTGGCATCATGGCGTCGGTGCGGAGTGTGTCCAAGACCGCGGACCAAGCTTTGATGTTCGGTGAGCGCGCCCTGTTCCTCGCCAAGCGAACTCCGTTCCTGGCGCGATGGCAGGCGGAAACGCTCCTGTACGAATTGCTCGACTCGCCAGAATTGAGCGGACTCATCGCCGCCACGCATGACATGAACGCGTCAATATCAAACATAGTCAATATCAGCAAGAGTTTGCCAGGCCAGATAGCAGCTGAAAGGAAAAATGCCATCAATCAACTCATGGCGGAATTTTCAGTGGAGCGCGCGGCAGCCATTGAACAAGCTATCGGTTTGGTTGCCGCCCAACGTGAACTCATGCTGGCCGACGCAATCGCCGGCATCGACGCGCAACGTGAGGCGACACTAACCAAGTTAGATGAAATGGTACGAACCACGCGTGAAGAAGGCGATCGACTGTTGGCGCACGGTGCGTGGCTGGTGGCGGGTCTCATATTCCTGCTGCTTGCCGGCCAACTGGTGGTCTTGCTGGTATACCGTCGCATTACGCTTAACTGGGCTGCACGCGAAAACAGGACCTGAAACAAAAAAGCCGGCTTTGAGCCTGCTTTTTTGTTTTCTTACTTTGACTCTTCAGGACGGGTATCGAACTTGGCCCAGTTGCGCATGTCGTTGATAATCACCTTGGTATAGGATTTCACGGCTTTGTCCAGGGTTTTCGGGTTGTCAGTCAGGGACAACGCAGAATATACAACGTCCTCGGTTTCTCTCGCGACAAGCTGCGTTTCCAGACCGATCCTTATGTCTTCCCTTCGAGTTGGTGGTATGCGAACAATTTCATACGATCCGTAGATGGAACTGTAAAACCCGCGGTGCCTGTTCTCCACGAAATACGTTTGGCCCGGCTGGTAGTAACTATCAATGTTGACACGCTTGAGACTGACCACGATCAGGCTGTCAAACTTGTACTTGTCAAGTACGCGACGAACCAGTTCCGGATCTATGTCCCCTTTCTGGTTGGGTAACAGGCGCCAGCCCTGGTGCGCATAGACCCCGATCGCACGCAACCTTTTGGTAAATGTATCCTCGAGTATTCGCTTGCGGGTCATGTTATCGGCCATGGCCACCACCAGGATTGTTTTGAACCCCTGGCCACTGTAGTCAGGATTCTTCCAGGAACCTGAAATACGTGTTTTTGCGGCTATAACGTTTCCGGCAGCAATCGCAATGGCAATGCCAACAAGAACAACTGCCATGTAATGCTTGATTTGTAAGGTCATTGATTCGTTTTCCGTATTAATTTTTGTTTGGGTCTCTTAGTTCATGAAATGCCGCCAATAATTCAATAACACAGCTGAGCAAAAATTAATTATTTTTGATTTCACGTTATTGCTCCAATTTTACTTGCGCGCTATTAATTTGTTTTGGCGCAAATCGTTGATCAATACCCTGACTAATAAATTAATTGCCTTGTTCAGGTTTTTCGGGTTCACGGTCATAGTATCCGCGATCCATACGTCCGCCGCGTTTCCGGTATCGATCAGACGGGTGCGGATATGCACGTGCACTTCTTCTGTTGTTGATGCGGGCAACTGGACAGTACGGTAGCTCGAAACCATGCCTGTATGCAGGCCCTGGTTGCGATTGTTCGGCATCGATAAGGTCTGCGCCGCGCGCTTGATTTCTCTGGTTTCCTTCCCGATCAACTCCACCAGCAGAACTGCATCAAATTCGAATTCGCTAAACACCTGGTCAACTTTTTCCGCGGTCAGATCCCCCTTTTGCACAGGTAATACTTTCCACCCCGCTTGCGCGGCAGCACCCGACCGGCCCAGTTCGCGTACGAACCGGTCCTCGAAATTCTGCTTGCGTTCGGAACTGTCGGCGATGGCCAGCACGAGGAAATTGGAAAATCCTTTGCCGTCGTAACTCTCGCTGACTTTGGACTCTTCAATGGTGGACTGGTTGCTGGCGGCCGCGAGAAACAACATCGCGATCGCGCAGGTTGCCAAGCGTCGCATCGCGGCGAACCAATTATTAGTGGAGGCTTGGTCGTTCATCAATCTTCTCCATTAATTGTCCGGCCTCGTCGTACACCAGTATGGCGTTTGATTCCGGGTCAGCAACCCATAGTTCATCCCGTTTTCCAAGCGCTAAGCTGGTCGGCAGTTGCAATGCGCCACCGGTCACGAGATCGACGCCTGTACCGCAGCCGGTCGCATCGCAGGTAAAGCGCTTGATCCGCGGTTGCAGCGATTCACCGACATAAATCTGTTGACCCGCTGCATCGGCAATCATGGAGATCGGGCGCGCAAGCCCGCTCGCCAGCTTCTGAACGCGTGGCTGGTTGTCTGTCATCGACAACCGGTACAGGTTGCCGCCAAGATCGTCCAGCAGCAAAAGATCCCGACTACTGTCCAGGAACTTCATCAGCAATATGTTGCGCGCACCGTCCACCTCGGTGACGAATTTCAGCCTGCGGTCCGAATCCAGCTTGTAGACCCGGTTGCCTGAGGCGAGATAATAGCTGGCGTTCAGTTGGTCGTAGGCCCCGGCCGTAATTCGATCTATGTTGCGCGCTTTAGCCAGCTTGCGCGACTTGACCTCTTCATCCTGTCCACCCCCGGTGCTGTGCAGCCATAGTTGATTTCGGTTCTTCTCTTCATCGAAATGGTTGACGACGAAATGCGCTTTGCCGGAGGAGTCAATGTAAAACGCCTTGATGTCCTGCACATTAAACGTGGCAGGCAGACAGTTCAGAAACATGGCTTCGGTATCTCGATCCGAATGGCGATAAAACCGGCGCTCGCTCGTCAGGGAAAGCATGTCGCCGTTCTGGA
>JAZFYH010000226.1:0-3153 GCA_036443475.1 Gammaproteobacteria bacterium
GCGAAAGCCGTTGTCAAGAAATATGCCCAGCCGCTCGATGCCGGCGATTTCCAGGCAACCGAGGGCATTCTTGTCAGCTTCAATGCAGCCAATGATAACTTCGACTGGATGAACCAGGCGGGCACAAATAGTGGCGTGGCCGTCGATGCTGAAAGCCTTGGTATTATTCCGAATGACACGACCACCATCATCCAGACGAACAACCTGACCATAATCAACACTGCGATTGACGTTGAGGGGCATTTTGTCACTTTCGGCGGCGGCAAGTTTTCTTTCAACGGAAAATGGAGTATGGAAAAAGTCGGCACGGTATGCGGTTTGGGTTCAGGCGCAACAGAATGGAATTTCACCAACACCGCGGTTGACGCCATTGAAATTCACGGTAACGACGTCGGCGATAAACGAAAGCAAACGGTTCTTTGTGGCGCCACAATAACAATGACGGGCACACAGGCGTCCGGATTTTCCGCCCTCCATTCCCGCGCGCCACTTCAAACGATCGACATTGAAATTGGAGTTAAGGGTTCCTCGAGCAAGTTTAGCGTTGGGTGCCACGGGGACGGTGTCAGCACTATTGAAAGTGCTGCGGAACAGGACCTCCAGTTAAATGTTATTAACTGTAGCAGTCATGGCCTTCATTTTGAAGGCAACGTTGCCGCCGCCCAACCGCGTGATATAAAGCTAGACGTACGTTTAGAGGAATGCGCCGGCACTGGACTTTTTATTAACGGTGCAAATTCAACGCCAGAAGGGATGACCGGCACGGTACTCGTATCGACTAACACCGGTATTGGCGCGGACATTAGCAAGATCAAGTTTTCTAGTTTAACAATAAAAGGATTCTCAAACAACACTGCCGGAAGCAATACAGATGTTAGTATCGGGTCTATTTCCGTTGACACCTGTCGATTTGAGATCGCTCAATTGACCACGAATGCCTCGACTAATTTGGTTGTGACAACCGCCAACCTGATCAAAACTCCGGTATTGTTTGGAAATACTAATTACGGCAGCGGCATTGTCGGCGGCTTCCGGGGCGCCAGGTTGTCGAAAACCAGCGCTCAAGCGGTAACGGGGAGCGTGATCACTGTTGTTACGTGGGACGCGGAGTTATTTGATACGGACGCGTTCTTTACCATAGGTACGTCCACAACAAACATCGTCGTCCCCGCTGGACTTGACTTTGCATTCGCTAAGGTCGGTGTGCTTCTGAGTCAAACAGATGTTACCGGTCAATGGGCTATTAGCATTCTGCAAAACGGTACAGAAATAGCGGAACTGCACACAGAAACCTCGGCCACTGATCACGTTAGTTTTGATACTGGACCAATTTCAATATCTGCCGGCGATATATTTACGGCGTCATGTTTCCCAGGAACGACATCAAGTATTACAACTCAAAGCCGCTTTTGGATTGAGATACTTGGGGCAGCATAATGGTTGACACCAAGATACTGGTACACAATCAACAGCTTATCAACGAAGACGGTACGCCGACGGAATATGCTTTGAGCAGGGCGCTCGCGCAGCAGACCTTTAATGAAGGTCTTGATACATCAGTCGCGACCAACACCGCAGCCATCGTGGTCAACACCGCAGCCATCACGGTTAACACATCTGCCATCGCGACCAACACAGCGGCGATAGCTGCCATTCCATCATTAACTTCGCCGGTGATAGCGACTTTCCCCATCTTATTGAATGTTACTTCTGATACAGCCCTTCTTGCCGAAGATGGCACGGAGGGTATGTGCCTTTCAAGTCTAGGCACAACAACCGCATCTGCTTTGAGGGGAATTTTTAAGACAGCTTTTGCTTCCAATCTGACGTACACGGCAAAAATAGGTTTTGTGGCTATAAACGCGTCTGACAGACTCGGGTTCTTTTTGCGCGACAGTACCAGCGGTCGAATCGTAACGTTTGCCAGACGCTCTAACGTAATTACGGTAAGCAATTGGAATTCATCTACATCGTTTAGCGGTGACATAAAAAGTGGCAGTGTTGATAGTTCAGCAGGGCCAGTATGGTTTAGAGTTGTTGATAATGGGACAAACTTTACTTTCCGGTTATCTGCTGGCGGCGGCGCTTACCAAACACTATACACGGCATCGCGCACGTCATGGTTAGCAGCACCTGATCAAATTGGCTTTGGCATTGAGGATGATGTAGTCGATGCGTTGCTCCACATGGCTATTTTACATTATGAGGAAACCTAACGGATAATAAGCGGCCCCTGCCGGTGTTGACGCACCGACAAGGACCTTAACCATCAACCGATACAGGAGGTATCGATCAATGGCTATCTCTCACGCGAAAATCCTAGTCGCAGCCGCTCTGGGAGTCTATTTGTTTTTACCGTCGCTGGTCGCGGCGCAGGCTGTATGCGGTGAGCGGCAACGGTTCATCGACACGCTCAGGAAGCAGCACCAGGAGGCGCCGACCTCGATCGGCATGACCTCGAATGGCCAGATCATTGAGGTGTTGACATCGGCCAAGGGCACCTGGTCAATCATCATCACCAGCCCAGGGGGAAAGACATGTTTGGTGGCGACTGGAGATTCCTGGGAAGCCGTGGAACGAACGCTGGTGAAGCCAGAGGCGGGAATATGAGTATTGCCAAGCAAACAGGCATCGACGTGGGGATTGCGGGCACTGGTATCGGTGGCGTGACGTTCGATCTTACGTCCAACGATGCCATCGCTTTTCTGATCGGTGCCTTGATAGTCGTTCGCATAATGATATTGCTGGTGGATCTTTACAAGAAATTGCGGTGATTATGAAAGACAATCTTGGACGCGGCGTCTGATGGCCTGCGCAATCAAGGCAACTCATTTTCACGATTACTATGGAATGATGGAAGACTGAACCCATTGGATACCGAAGCACTCATTGCCAGGTTAAAACTAATTCCCGGTTGGGCCGGAGCCGCATATGTTCGTCGGAAGGAAATCGAAACTATCCGTCGCCAACTTGGCTTGGCTGTTGTCAGAAAGCAAAAGGCAACGGCGATGGGGCTACGGAGACAACTTGAAATATTACGAGGATACTGAACCATGAAAATCATCATCGCCATCGCGTTGGCCGGTTTTGTTTTGTCTGCTTGCACCGCTGAACAAAAGGCTTTGGAGCTCGCCCTTCGTCAACAAGTCGCAA
>JAZFYH010000227.1:0-16467 GCA_036443475.1 Gammaproteobacteria bacterium
ATCCCGGTGTTGTCACGCATAACAATTTCTGCACGCGCAATGTCCCCCAGTTTTACCGGTATGCCGTCGCGCCATTCCAGTACCAGTTCTTCAAATTCTTCTACATCGTACTTGCCGGCAAAACGCACTGTGTATTGGCGCCTGCCTACATCGGTAAATCCGCCGGATGAATCGACGTTGCCGCCGGTCAGTGTTGCAATGCGAGGTATGTCTATGCCGTATGTCGCAGCGCGGTATGGATCAAACGTAATTCTTACCTCATTCGGCCGCCCCCCAAACGCATTGGAGTTGGAAATGCCCCGTACGCGTTCGATACGCGCTTGCACTACTTCTTCCACAAAGTCCTGGTACCCGGCTATCTCCCGTGGATTACCGGGTAACGGGCGCACGGCGAACCACGCAATAGCACGAATCGGCGACGAGGAACCAGAACTGATAACCGGTTCATCCGCATCAGCCGGGTAACTGGGTACGCGGTTAAGCCGATTCATGACCTCTATCAGGGCTCGTTCCAGGTCGGTCTCGATACTGAAGTTCAGCGTAATCTGGCCAAAACCGGCTGCGGCTTGGGATTCAAGCTTTACCAGTCCTGGCAGACCACGCAGAACTTCTTCTTGCGGTTCGATGATTTCTGATTCGACTTCCTCCGGCGCAGCCGCTCGCCAGCTGGTACCGATAAACAGCTGTGGCTCTTCCGCCTCCGGAGTCATTTGCACAGGGAGCCGCCCGATGCTGATAAAACCGAACAGCATCACCAGCAGGACGCCAACGATGACGGCCACCGGGTTGGAAAGTGAAAGACGAGTCAGGTTCACGGTCTGTCCAGTTGCGCTGGCCCCTTTATTCATCGAGCCCGGCGATTATACTCGTCGCTCCGGGGCATTACAGGCCAACTTCATACCGTTGAAACCGTGACATCAGGGATTAACACAGCAACTGTATTTCTTCGTAGAGCCGAGGATCTCGATGGTCCCGCCGTAAAAGCGTTGGTCTTCCAGGTTCTGGAGGAATACGGGTTGAAACCTGAACCGAACGGCATGGACGCGGATCTGGATGCCCTACACGCTGTATACATGGAGCCAGGAGGCGTGTTCGAAGTACTGGAAAACGCAAGTGGAAAAATCATCGGTTGTTACGGCCTCTTTGTGGTCGACGAACAATGCTGCGAATTAAGAAAAATGTATCTGCACGCAGATACAAGAGGAAGAGGTTTCGGTAAAGCCCTTTTATGTCGTGCGCTTTCAGTGGCCAAGAGGCTGGGGTTTTCAGAAATGCAACTTGAGACAGCGTCCTGCCTTAAAGAGGCGATTGGGCTGTACGTCGATTTTGGATTTGAATCACTGCAAGGCAAACACGAGGTTGAGCGCTGCGATCTGGCATTCAGATATAATCTTTCCAGATGGGACGAGCAAAGAACGCATAGCAACGAAATTCCTGTTTTAAATATAAGAGACGCGGAACAATGAGAATGAAAAATACTGCCGTAATCATACTTATTTTTCTCGTAACTGCAGTGCTTGCTGCCGAGGAAGAAGCACCACCCGCTCCCGCATATCCGTTAACGGATATTTTTGTGGCTGACATGGAGTTCTCTGATGGCAACTGGAAGGTTGGTGCCGCTGTTAATATTACCCACCGACCTGCTTACGACAATCAGCCGTTTTTTAGTGTGGATGGGGAACAGTTTTTTTATACTTCGGAACGAAACGGTCAGACCGATCTGTTTTTATGGAACCTAGAAACTAACGAATCACGTCGTATTACCAATTCGACAGAAAGTGAATTTTCGCCAACCATAATGCCGGACGGCAGCGGTTTGTCGACAGTTGTAATTGAGGCAGATGGAACGCAACGTTTATGGCGTACGGGATTTGATGGCAGCGAAAGGAGAGTTCTTGTACCGGATGTAACAGGCGTCGGTTATCACGCGTGGGTTGGAGAGAACCAGATTGCCCTGTTCATTGTCGCGGATCCTATAAGCCTGCACGTAATTGACATGAGTACCGGTGTAGTAAAAATCATGGATGAAAACATCGGACGGGCACTTACTGTATATCCCGGCCAAGCATCAGTGCTGGTCTATACGGGCCCTGGTGCAGACGAAAAAATCTGGGTCAAATCACTGGATCTTGAAACGAGTGTCATACAGACTTTGATTCCGGTACCCGGTGAAGCGCAGGACATGGCATGGCTACCAGATGGATCGCTGCTCATGTCTGACCAGGGTCGTGTCATGCGCTGGGCGGGGGGTGAAGACGATAGATGGGAGTTGCTTGCAGATTTTTCTTCAAGCCTGGGAACGTCGTTGACGCGTTTGGCCGTCAATCCCCATGGCGATAAAATTGCTCTCGTCGCACAACATCCACAAGACTGACCCTTGTGAACCGAACGACGCAAAAGGTATTCCACTGGTTGCCCCTGTCACTGGCAGGTTTTGTGGTAATCGGATATATGTTAGGTGGCACATTCCAGTTGGGTATACAGGTATGGCACTGCTGGCTCTCGTGCCCTCATTGTGGTTTTCCATCATGAACTCAAAGAGCCTTGCCGCCAGAAACCGGGTGGGTACCTGATGCGCGGACTAGTGCAAATCTTTGTGGTTGTTTTGTTGGGTGTCTTTGCTGGCTGTGTGTTCGCACAAGACGATGAAAACACTATTTTGGGCGTGTGGATTACTGCTAAAGGAAAGGCGCAGGTCGAAATTTCGACACAGGAAAACGCAATTGCAGGATATATTATATGGCTCAAAGAACCGTTTTTCCCCGAAAATGACGAACAGGGCATGGCGGGCAAACCTAAGATTGATCGCGAAAATCCAGATCCTGAATTGAGAAAACAGACTGTTATCGGACTTCAAATCATATCTGGTTTTCAATACAAGGGGGATGGTGAGTGGAAGGGCGGCACGGTATACGATCCGGAAAATGGCAAAACCTACAAGGGTAAAATTTGGCTGACAGCCGAAGGTACGCTGAAAGTTCGTGGATTCATCGGTATTTTACTTTTTGGGCGCACTGAAGAGTGGTTGCCGGTAACACGCCGAAGGCATTGAACCAGGACTTAGTTGTACATCAAGGCGCCTGCCATTGCGGTGAAATAAAGTTCGAGGTAGACGCGCCCGCAGATATCACTGCGGAGGAATGCAATTGCTCAATCTGTACCATGACAGGATATCAGCGCCTAATCGCTGCGCCCGAAAACTTTCGCCGGTTGTCCGGGAAAGACCAGTTGCTGGAATACACATTCAATACCGAGGTTGCCAAGCATCTTTTTTTGCCGCAAGTGCGGGATAAAGGCGTTTTACGTGCCACGATCACATCCCAATGGTTACAGCATTAACGTCCGTTGTCTGAACACGTCGACGATTCGCTCACTGACTCTACGCAGGTTCGACGGAAGGAACTGGGAACAGAATGTCGAATCAATACGGAAATAAGGTTTGAACACGCCCAGTTATTCGGAAAAATTATTCGTATAGTAACGAAACACTTTTATTTCCTTATCCCAGTGGTCAGCGCTGAGTCCAGCTTTTAGTTTCAGTTCACGCATGAAATTTTCACGGTCAGGGAGGTTTTCCCAGACCTTAGGCAGGAATGTCGCCCTGCGCTGTCCATCATCAATCAAGATGCCATCAATGCCGGGCTCCAGTTGGCGCAATAAATCCGCTTCGTCATGGAAACTGACGGGTTGCATCGGTGACAGAATGGAAATATCAATCTTGAGAACCTCTAATTCTGGCCCGCTTACCGGTGCAAATCTAGGGTCTCTGAATGCGGCGGCGAATGCGTTTTCACTGATATCCTTTGCCAATTCTCTTACCGGTTCAATCATCCCTACACAACCTCGCAATTTATTGTTCTTTTTCATTGTTACGAACGTTGCGCGAATGGACTTCAGTGGCGAAGGCAAACTGGAAACATCCACTGGTAAAGCTTTGCCATGATGAACTCCATGTATGATGGAATTTCTGGCTAATTGTAAGAGAAAGTCCCGCTGCGATGTATCAATGTTCATACAGCGCAAACGCTCCGTACCCGACAACGCGATCACGTGATCCTGCTGTATCACCGGAATTCCTGTAATCGATCAGACTGATTTGCATTTGGCGGCGAGAAGCGGTTTTGAGCATGCCGTTAAGCGAAAAGCATCCGCAGGCCTGGTCACCTTGCAAGTGGGTGTTGCAGTCTAATATTTTCTTGCATGTAATCTCGTCATATTCAGTCGCACGGTCGTAGCTCATGAAGTGACTTAGGTCCGTGCTAATAACGATTAATGTCTCTCCTTCTCCCCATACTGTATCAATAAGCTTGGCAACTTTATCTGCTGAGACTACACCAACAACGATTGGCAGCAGAGTGAAACTGGTGAGCACGGTTTGCAGGAACGGTAAATGTACTTCCAGACTGTGCTCAAACGCATGCGCCGGCTCTGATTCGGTGACTAAATCCAGCCTGGTTACCCGGTCTCGCAATTCAATATCAACAGGAATTTCACCAAGCGGTGTGGCGAACGATTTGCAAGTTGGTAGCGCCATGCTACCTAATGGCACACGGTGGGCCGGGCCAAGCAGTACGACGCGCCTGATCTTGTCTGCCGCAGCGTGAAGCAGGTTGTATACGCTGGCGGCAGTCGGACCGGAATATATATAACCTGCGTGCGGGGCGACAATTGCCTTTGGCACCTCGGTGGAATTGCAGGGGTTGTCCTTTAGCAGTTCGATCACAGATGCCCGTAGTTGCGCCTGATCAGCAGGATAGAAACTACCAGCCACCGCAGCAGGTCGTATGTTCATGAACACCTCGCTTGCGAGTCAATGCAGTAATAATACCTCTGGGGCCTGAACAG
The DNA here is from genome assembly GCA_036443475.1 of Gammaproteobacteria bacterium. Taxonomy (GTDB): domain Bacteria; phylum Pseudomonadota; class Gammaproteobacteria; order Natronospirales; family JAZFYH01; genus JAZFYH01. Next base: position 4,846 of record JAZFYH010000227.1, read on the forward strand.
GAAAACGATAGGCGCACTTCTACAATCTATACTTAACGGTATGAGGCTACAACGAAAAACCATGCGCTCCTTACAATCTAGCAACGATTCGGTAGCAACCGAGTACTGGCATGTTCTTCCTGATGGCCGCGTGCAGTGCGACGCGTGTCCAAGAGCTTGCAAGTTGCGTGATGGGCAGCGTGGGCTGTGCTTCGTACGCGGTTGTGAGGATGGCGAAGTACGCCTGTACACCTACGGTCGGTCCTCCGGTTTCTGTATTGATCCAATAGAAAAGAAGCCTCTGAACCACTTTCTTCCCGGTACCCCGGTGCTGTCCTTCGGCACCGCGGGTTGCAACCTGGCTTGCAAGTTCTGCCAGAACTGGGATATGAGCAAGTCACGTGAAATGGATACACTGGCGGACAGCGCTTCTCCGGAGGCCCTGGCCGAGACTGCGAGCCAGCTGGGGTGCCGAAGTCTTGCATACACCTATAACGATCCGGTCATTTTCACGGAATATGCCTGCGATGTTGCGGATGCTGCGCATGAGTTAGGCGTCAAATCAGTTGCAGTAACTGCCGGCTATGTTGAGGGCGTTCCGAGGGAACGCCTATTCAGTCACATGGATGCCTCCAATGTAGATCTCAAGGCGTTTACCGAAAGGTTTTACAAGAAGATTTGTGGGGCCTCGTTACAGCCTGTTCTCGATACGCTTGTCTACCTCAAGAATGAATCCTCCTGCTGGTTTGAAATTACTACATTGTTAATTCCCGATGAAAACGACTCTGACACAGAAATAAACGAAATGACCCAATGGATTTACGAGTACATGGGTCCAGATATTCCATTGCACTTCACCGCATTTCATCCTGACTGGAAAATGATGGATAAGCCACCAACACCTCCCGCAACCCTACAGCGTGCGAGGAAAATAGCCCTCGATAATGGATTGCACTATGTTTACACCGGAAACGTGCACGATACGGAAGGTGGCAGCACGTATTGCGTCGATTGTGGAACCAGGGTGATTGAGAGAAACTGGTATGAACTTGGTGAGTGGCAGCTGGATAACGACGGTAACTGCAATAACTGCGGTACAAAAATTAACGGGGTGTTCGACGGTATGCCTGGGGACTGGGGGCGCAAGCGCATGCCAGTGCGTTTAGCCCACTAAAAACGGGTTGCCTTCGTTGGCCGGTCCGATATAGTGCCGGGAACGCGTCCCGGACAAATCGACATGCTTCGCACTCTAAAGCGGCTATTGCATCCGCTTATCCATACACCTTTGCATCCGCAGTGGTTGCTTGATGAACGGACCCATGTTGTTCGGTTGTTAAAACAGTACCATGTGCCCGGTGCGGTACTTGATGTCGGCTGTGGAGACGCTTGGGCCAAACGGCTAATAGGGAACGGCGAAACATATATCGGTCTGGATTACCCGGAGACAGCAATTAAGGAATACGGTACGCGTCCTGATATTTTTGGCGATGCCCATCAATTGCCGTTTGATTCCAATTTATTTCAGAACGTCTGGCTTCTGGATGTACTGGAACACCTCGCTGACCCGCAGCGTGTCCTGGCCGAGGCGGCGAGGGTTGTGGCACCAGGTGGCCGGGTTTTCATGCAAATACCGTTCATGTACCCGTTGCATGATGAACCGCGTGATTACCAGCGACTTACATGTCACGGGCTGCTGCGGCTGGCGCAAATGGTTAACCTTAAGGTCATCGAAATTATATCCACTGGACACCCGTTACGGACAACTTGCCTTATGATGAACCTGGCACTGTCCAAGTCGATGTTAAACGCGATCCAGCGACGGAGACCGGAAATGCTTCTTGTACCATTGTTGCCTATTTTAATTCTGCTGCTGAACTTGGCTGGCGTACTTCTGGGTTGGATAGGTGGCAAGGACGACACCATGCCGTTCAATTACCAGATGGTACTGGAAAAATCGTAAGCATAGTGCATCACAGTTTTTTCCCGGCCAAAAACATCCAGGTTTCAACCACCGTGTCGGGGTTCAACGAAATACTTTCGATTCCCTCTTGTAGCAACCACTCGGCAAGGTCGGGGTGATCCGAGGGCCCTTGTCCACAAATCCCGATGTACTTACCCTGTTTCTTGCAAGCCGAAATAGCCATGCGCAACAGTGTCTTAATCGCTGCGTTGCGTTCATCAAACAGGTGCGCAACTAACCCCGAATCACGATCCAGCCCGAGCGTTAGTTGCGTCAGGTCATTTGACCCAATAGAAAACCCGTCAAAATGCTCCAGAAATTCTTCAGCCAGTAGAGCGTTCGATGGAAGCTCGCACATCATGATATGCCGCAGACCATTTTCTCCACGAGCAAGACCATTTTCGGCAAGTAATTCACTCACTTGGCGTGCTTCGTCAACAGTACGAACAAATGGGATCATAACTTCGACATTGGTCAGTCCCATGTTGTTGCGCACATGTTTTATCGCCTCGCATTCAAGCTCAAAACATTCACGAAAGCTTTGCGATATATAACGTGATGCACCGCGATAGCCGATCATCGGATTTTCTTCCTGTGGTTCGTATCTTGAACCAGCGTAAAGATTCGCGTACTCGTTTGATTTGAAATCAGACATGCGAACGATAACCGGTTCCGGCGCAAACGCCGCAGCCAGCATCGCTATGCCTTCACTCAATTTGCTTACGTAAAAGCTGACTGGGTCTGGGTAACCCGATATCCGCTTTTCTATTTCCAATTGCTCTTCTTCTTTCAGGCTATCGAAATTGAGCAGTGCCTTCGGATGAATGCCGATCATAATGTTGATGATAAATTCCAGTCGCGCCAGACCGATTCCCCGGTGCGGTAAACGTGCAAAATCAAAGGCACGGTCGGGATTGGCAACGTTCATCATGATTTTGATTGGAACGTCCGGCATTGAATCCAATGCAATTTCCTTGCGCTCGAACGGCAATATACCGTCGTAGATAAAACCAGAGTCTCCCTCCGCGCAGGAAACAGTTACTGGATGACCATCGGGCACATTCCGGGTTGCGTCGCCGCAGCCAACCACTGCGGGAATGCCAAGTTCCCTGGCAATTATGGCTGCGTGGCAAGTGCGACCACCGCGGTTTGTCACGATTGCCGTGGCGCGTTTCATGATGGGTTCCCAGTCCGGATCCGTCATATCAGTAATCAGCACGTCGCCGGGAGAGACACGATCCATCTCATCAATGCTGCGTAGTACCTTGGCCTCACCCGCACCAATGCGCTGTCCTACAGAACGGCCCTCGGCGAGTATTCGGGAATTTTCCTTTAAGGCGTAACGCTCAATGACTTGGCCGGCCCGGCTTTTTACGGTTTCCGGACGCGCCTGCAATATATATAAGTTGTTGTCAGTGCCGTCTTTGCCCCACTCAATGTCCATTGGGCGACCGTAATGTTGCTCAATGGTTAGCGCCTGGTTTGCCAGTGCCTGGACTTCTTCATCAGTAAGGCAGAAACGGTTACGCTCGGACTCCTCGACTTCAATCGTTTGTACGCTCTTGCCAGCACCGGTTTCGCCGGAATAGACCATCTTAATAGCCTTGCTGCCGAGCGTTCGGCGCAGGATGGCATCGTGACCCGCTTCCAACGCCGGTTTGTAAACGTAAAATTCGTCCGGGTTAACTGCGCCCTGAACAACCGTTTCCCCTAGACCGTATGACGCTGTAATAAACACCGCGTCTGAAAAACCGGATTCGGTATCCAGCGTGAACATCACACCACTGCAACCTTCATCGCTGCGAACCATGCGCTGAATACCAGCAGACAGAGCGACTTGTGCATGATCAAAGCCCTGATGGACGCGATAGGCAATGGCGCGGTCGTTGAACAATGAGGCAAATACCTCATGTACGGCGTGCAGCACATTTTGGATACCCGAAATGTTGAGGTACGTTTCCTGCTGGCCGGCAAACGACGCGTCGGGTAGATCTTCAGCGGTTGCGGATGAACGCACTGCCACGGAAATATCTTTGCCTTCCTTTTGCAGCAGACTCTCGTAGGCGGCTTGTATTTCATCGTTAAGTTGTTGTGGGAATGGCGTGTTCAAGATCCAGTCGCGGATTCTCGTTCCACTGAAAGTCAATGCCCTAATGTCATCCACATCCAGGGATTCAAGTTCTTCGTTAATGCGATCCGCCAGGTTTTCATGGGAAAGGAAATTCCGGTAGGCTTCGGCAGTGGTAGCAAATCCCCCAGGTATTTTTATTCCAAGGCTGGAGAGATTGGTGATCATTTCGCCAAGGGAGGCATTCTTACCACCCACCTTGTCGACATTGCCCATGCCGAGGGTTTCGAAGCCCGTAACGTATTTACCCAAAGTGATTCCCCTTGTTTAGCCTACGACAAACCCGGAAGATGACCTCGAGGCTAGCGGGTCTATTTTCCTTCAGAAATAGCGAGAAGGCCAATGGAAAACAAGAGAACGGTTTTTTTTGTATCCGATAGAACGGGTATTACTGCCGAGACACTCGGGCATAGCCTGCTCACCCAGTTTGATGGCGTAAAATTCAGACAAAGAACAGTTCCATTTGTTGATTCAGAGGAGAAGGCGCGCGCTTTCGTAGACCGCCTTGACCGAACCCGGCAAAAAGAGGGTGTAAGACCGATCTTATTCAGTACCTTGATCAACGATGACGCCCGAGAAATTGTTCAGGCAGCCGATTGCCTGTTTCTGGATTTTTTTGATGCATTCATTGGTCCGCTTGAGCGTGAACTTGAAATCAAGTCTTCGCATACTGCAGGACGGGCACACGGTATGACCGACTATCGCAGTTATACGCAAAGAATTGACGCCATGAATTTTGCGTTGGCAAACGATGACGGGATTACCACACGGAATTACGGCCAGGCCGATCTTGTCCTGGTAGGAGTTTCCCGTTCAGGTAAGACCCCGACATGTTTGTATCTTGCCTTGCAATACGGTATTTCAGCCGCGAATTATCCGCTTACCGAAGACGAGTTAAAGAGTGGCAACCTCCCACCTGAATTATTACAGCAGCGTGACAAGTTATATGGCCTTTCCATTCACCCCGAACGTCTGCAACAAATTCGCCAGGAAAGACGACCTGACAGCCGCTACGCCTCCGCGCAACAAATAAGGTTTGAGTTAAACGAGGCAGAAGCCGTGCTGAAAAAGCTGGGTATCCCCTATATCAATACAACGAATTCGTCAATTGAGGAAATTGCATCAACGATAATTCACGAAATGGGCATAAAAAGACGCATATTCTAGGTGACGGGCAGGCCAGGCGGGGCATTTACCAAAACCCAGGGTAAAGCCCATCGTTCCCGCTGCAAATTGATGCATAGAACAGGTCTTCCTATTAAGTCAATAGATAGCACGTAAAAATAAAAATTCAAGATGGCACGAAAAATTACTGTCGCTATGATAGTACCAATATGTTGGTGACTATCGCAGAATCCGGGATACAGATAAGCAGGCCACGGTCTTTCGCCGGTCTGATGAATCTCTATGAAAGTAACTACATCCGGTTCCGCCGCTTGGTAGGCAACGTGGAAATGTTGTCGGATGTTTCCAGTTCGGAAGTTCACAATGAGGCACCCTTGGTTCTGTCAGTCATTGAGCGTGCTCCGTACACGACTATTGCGAATATGACTTATGTTTTTTCAGATGAAAAGGATATTTGCAAGGACCCAAATTTAATATTGCGTATTTATCATGATGCTCGACTGGTCGAGGCAGAATCGTGCAATGATCTTCCACGCCATCCTGTACTCAGAGACCTGAAAATTGACGCTGCCAGTGAGCTTGCGCGACGCTGGCAACGGAATATCCTTCTTCATAAGTGGCTTGACTATTGTGTTGAGCAGGGTCATACGCTTTAACGACCTAGTCTCCCTGAAGTGAATCGATCGTTGGGAAAAGGGTGTGTCGTAGCACGGCACTTTCTCTTATACTTTCGCTCTTGGCTAAGGGCTTGAGGTGTCAAGCTGCAGGGGACAAAAATGGCTTTTCCGAAAATTAAGATACCAGGCGCTAGCGGTGCTGAGAATGACGAACCTGCTGAGCAGGAAGATGAACAGCTCGTTGCACTCTTTGCCAACCGAAACGAACTAAAACGCAATCTCGATCAGGTGCGAGACGAGCTTGAATCCAAGACTTTGGAATTAGAAAAGATCCAGAGCCAGTCTGGTGAACGCGAGGAAAGGCTCATTGGGCTGGAGAAAATTCTTGCAGACCCAGCAGGTGGTCAAGCAGCGATTATTTATTACCGGCTGGATACGATCTGGACCGAATGCAACAAAGAACTGGAAAAGACCGCTTTGGAAATGAAGGAAAGACTGGAGGCGGAAGAAAAGCAGAAGAAAGCCGAAGAATTCGAACTGGTCAAGCAGGACAATCTGGAAAAATTAAAGCAAAAGGCGGTTCAGCTGGATGGAGTTGTGTTCGAAGTGCAGGCACAAAAGTCCGGACAACAGGAAAAGATGACACCCTTGAACAAGCTCTGGCACTACTTCAAACGCAAGAAACTGCAGGAGGAGCTAGATGTCATGGAACGCGACATGGAACCAGTATTGGCGAAGGTTCAGGAATGCAAGAACGAAATCGACAAGGTAAAAGCCACTGAACCGCCCGCGTACAAAGGGCTCAGTGTAACTGGCAGGAGAAATGTTAATGGCATGCTGGTAGCACAGGCGCAGTATTACTACCTGCATTATATGGAAAATGACATTGTAAACATGGCATATTCGACACAGTCTAAAATGCCGCATGAAGTCAACTTTGGTAGTAGGGAAGATTGCCTGGCACTAGAGAAACCCATTTCGGAAACGCGCCAAAGGTTGGCCAATGATTCAGAAAAGGCCGCGAAGATCAACAAGCGTCACGAGTTCGTACTTGAAAGCGCCAAATACGAAAAGGATAGTGACACTGTGCCATTTGGTCCGGTGGTTGGAAAGATTGTGCTGAGCATCGGTGTTTCTGGGTCCGGTGAATCCAATGTAAACGTGATCGACAAGAATTTCTGGGGAGTAGCAGACCTGTTGTTCAAGTGAGAATGAACTTTTGGAAATAGCGCAATAAAAAAGGCGCGAAGGATTAAGTAAACTTAAAGCTTCGCGCCGACTGGTCCTGCAAGGGGAGGGAGGGACCAGTGAAAACTCAATCAGTCATTTCTAACCCTGTTGCCGCCACAGGTGCGCCCCGAGCGCGACGCCATGTTTTCTTGCCCCAACGCCCAAGATCATCAAGAATTTCGTAGAAGGTGGGTAACGCAATTAGTGTGACCACGGTGGAAAAGGCCAAGCCGCCGATTATTGCTCTGGCCATCGGGTAATACGGAGGGCCGTCGCCGCCCAGTGATGTCGTGCTGATGGCCAGTGGGGTCATACCAACGATAGTTGTTGTCACGGTCATCAGGATCGGGCGAACACGATCCAATGTCCCCTGGATTACCGCTTCGTGACGCGGTAAGCCTTCTCGTCGAAGATTGTTGATGTGGTCAACCAATACAATACCGTTGTTTACCACGACACCCATCAGTATCAGCATGCCGATCATGGCCATGAAGGAGAACGTCGTTCGGGTAATGGCGAAGAACAAAAACACGCCCGTGAACGAGAACATTATGCCAAGCAAGATACCCAGAGGTTGCACAATGGCTTCGAACAAAGCTGCCATGACGATGAAAATAAGCAGGGCCGACAACAACATGTTTTGCCCGAATATTTGCTGAGTTTTGTCGTTGCGAGTGAAACCTTCTCCAAAGGTCCAGCTATAACCGGCCGGCATACCCAATGAGTTCATCATGGCCTCGATACGCGGCTTGACCTCCTCCATGGTTGCATCCTCATCGAGACCGGCAGTAATCCCGATGGTGGTGGAACGATTCAGCCGCGTAATACGTGCGGGGCTGCGAGTGACGCTAAGGTCCGCTACCGCGGACAACGGAACCTGTATTCCATTTGTTGTATAAAGTGGCAGGTTTTCGAGATCGGTCAACGATTCGCGGTCATCGTCACGGTATTCCAGCTTAACCGTGATTTCTCCGTGTTCACCACGAAATTGGCGCAGGTTTTGTCCGCGCATGGCCACCGCGACCGCCATTGCTACGGTTTGCGCACTTAGGCCATACTGCCGTGCGCGATCCCGGTTCACCCGTACCTGGATTTCTTGGTCGGACCCCTGCACATCTTTCCTGACATCAGTCAGGCCTTCAACCGACGACAGGATCCGTTCAACTTCGTTTGCAAGACCGTACAGAACCTCGCTGCTTTCTCCCATTATCTGCAGACCAACGCCCTCGGAGCTACCCTGCTGGTTGAAATCAAAACTTGGTTTGCCGATCACTATATTCGGCAGGTCTGCACGAATCAGATCCTGAATTTCCAGTACCGTTTTATCGCCGTTTTCGGTGAGAAGAATAGTGGACTCTGCACGCCCGCCTTCGAAGTAGCTGTACACTTCGCGGATTTCAAATTCCTCGGCATTGTCATACAAATAGCCTTCGATATTGAAAACAGCCTGCTCAACGCGTTCGAGCGAATACGTGCCTTCAAGATGATAGGGCATGAATAAACGTCGCTGCGTATCCTGTGGGAACATTTCCTTTTTCACCGCGGGTGAGCCCATGATTCCAAAGCCGAGAACCAGGGTGAACAAGGCAGCAAGCGAGATACGCCAGCGCCGATCGAGTGCCAAGATCAGGTAATCCCGATAGCGTTTCTTGAAGCGCACGAACGTACCGCCCGGTTTCTCAACCGGTATTTTTATACGCGAGGCAATCATCGGAATTATAGTCAGCGATATGAACAGTGACGCCAGCAGAGAAACCACAATAGTAATAGCGACGTGTTCAAGGAAAACCGTGATGTCGATCTTTTCGCCAAAGATTATGGGTAAGAAAACAATGATCGTGGTAAGTGTGCCTGCAGTTACGGCGGTTGCTACTTCCCGAGTACCAAGTAATGTTGCCTGTTGAGGGTTGTCCGGATCCAGCTGTCTACGCCGGAAGATGTTTTCGGAAACCACAACCGCGTTATCGACCAGCATGCCGACGGCAAGCATCAAACCCATCATGGATAAGATATTGAGCGTGATTCCAAAAAAATACATCGCTGCCAGAGCAATGGTAAGTGAAAACGGCACAGCAAGTGTCACCATTAGGGTTGTCGCTAACTGGCGGAGGAACAGGTAAAGCACGAGCAGTGAGAGTAATGCACCCAATAACCCGGCCTGTGTCAGATCTGACAGTGACCGACGAACACCGTCACTTTTGTTGTCAAGGTAAAATATGGTGATACCGCGCATTTGCGGTAATTTCTGTATTTCTTCAATTTCCTTAACGACGCGATCGCCCACTTCGACCATGTTGGCACCGGTTTCTTTCGACACCGCAACGCCAACGGCATAACGTTGATCAAGATGACGACCGTAGTTGCGTTCGCGTGTCCGGTATTCGATTTGCGCGATATCTTTCAGACGCAGATCGCCTCTGACAATAACCTCCTCAACGTCCTCGATTGACTAGAATTCACCAATCGGATGTACGTTAAAACGCTGACCTGCATCGGTAATTCTGCCGGCAGTAACGGAGAAATTTGCCTGTTGCAGCTGTGCAGTCAGTTCATTGATGTCAATATTGTGAGCCGCCACACGGTCCGCGATTAGCTGAATACGGATCTCCCACGGTTCGGCACCTTCCAGCCTTGCCTGAGAAACGCCTTCAAGTCTTTCCAAGCGTCTTTTCAGGTGTCGATTGAGCAGATCGTAGGCATTTTCCAGGTCAACCGTGTTGCTAGACAGGCGCAGTATCATGATGGGCTGGTCCGCGGTTGAGCCACGGAAAATAAACATACGTTCCAAATCGTCCGGTAACAGATGACGCACGGAATCGATCTTGTCCATGACCTGCATACCCTTGACGGAGGCGTCCTCATCCCAGCCAAAGAAAACACCGATATCAACCTGGTCCTGCGTCGTGGTTGAGCGAATGCGTTCGATTCCACTCATTGTCGACAAGGACTCTTCAATAGGACGAGTAATCAGGCGTTCAACCTCTTCGGGTGTGGACCCTTGATAGGGAATTCTCATGAAAACGCCAGGAAACTGGATTTCTGGAAAGTATTCAAGCGGCAACAGGCGGCTGGAAATCACCCCGATAGCAGACAGACTGACGAACAGCATGACGACGGTAACCGGACGGCGTAAAGAAATTTCCGTAAATTTCATGAGTGAAGCTCCAGGTTACCCGTGTCATTTGTAACTGCTGTTCTTGCAAGTTCAGTTCGATCAAGCACCGAGTACATTACGGGAATGACAAGCAGAGTTAAAAGCGTTGCAACCAGCAAACCACCAATCACCGTTATTGCCATGGGTGCCCGTATTTCACCGCCTTCGCCCAGTCCAATCGCCATGGGAAGCAGACCAAGCACTGTGGTCAGCATGGTCATAATAATTGGGCGTAACCGTGCGTGACCCGCTTCCATGATGGCTTCATGCTTGGATAATCCGCGGGCACGTGTTTTGTTGATCATGTCGACCAGAACAATTGCATTGTTAACAACTATACCGGCGAGCATCATCAAACCGATAAAAACGACCACACTAATGGTTGTACCTGTTACCAATAAGGCAAGCACTGCACCAACCAGCGCAAGTGGAATGGTGAACAGAATGACGAACGGGTGCAGCAATGACTCGAATTGCGAGGCCATGACCAGGTACACGAGAAATATGGACAGCGCCAGTGCAAACTGCATTGACTTGAAGGAACTTTCCATGGCCTCATTTTGGCCGGTAACGCGCGTTACCACATTGACAGGTATGGAAGTGGACGCAATTATCGTGTCGATTTCCTGTACAGCAGCACCGAGATCGCCGTAATTCAAGTTGGCAGAAACAATGGCCACGCGTTCCTGGGAAAGACGACGTATTTCACTAGGGCCGGTCGCCACGAGCACCTCGGCAACGGATTCCAGCCGCACGGGATGATCACTTTGTGGGTTGACAATGATGCGCCGGATTTCCTCAATTGACGCACGTTGCTCTTCTTTGTTGCGCACTAGTACGTCAATTTTGCGGTCACGCACAGAGTAGCGGGTTGCAACGTTGCCTCGAACTTTGGCTACCACACGGTCCGCAATATCGCTGACGACAAGGCCGAGTCGGGCTGCACGCTCGTGATCAAAATGAATCTGAATTTCTGGGTGGCCTTCCTCGACAGTTGTCTTGATATCGGCAAACCGATCAGAGTTTTCCATCCTGGAAACGACGCTGTTACTCACCCTCCTCAGATCATTAAGGTTGTATCCGATAATTTCGATTTCCAGTGGTGTACTGAAGCTGAATAGCTCCGGTCGACCAAATTTATATTCCACGCCGGCCTGGTTGGCCATCGAATCGCGCAGCGTCGCTATGGCTGCTTCTTCGTCATCGCGGTTCGAACCTTCCTTGAGTACCAGGTTCAAACGGCCCGTATTCTCACCGGCTTCAGCCGGGTTGGCATCGAGCCGATTGCCGGTACCAGCCACAGAGTACGTTTTGTCTACAATATCCAGCTCTCTCGCGGTGTCATCGACGCTCTTGATGACTTTATCCGTTGACTCAAGGGGCGTACCTGGGGTGAGTCGAATATCCGCGTAGATTTCTCCTTGCGATA
>JAZFYH010000228.1:0-3849 GCA_036443475.1 Gammaproteobacteria bacterium
GGCAATATGCGAGGAATAAACCGCCAAAATACTTCCGCAACTTGTTGTTTTTATGGAGTAAATTAGCAGGCCACGCAATATACTGGTCTCAGGGGGGTTGACTGAGTATCAACATGTCCGGATCACCACTCAGTGTTTCAAGGAAAGGCAGCACAGCAAGTTGCGCGGCAGATGATCCGGAACCAAAGGATGGTCCTGTGTCATAAACAAGTGTGTGAGTTCGGGTCTCGATTACCGATGCAAATCCCTGACCCACATCCAATATGTGCACACGCAAATCGAAGTCTCATGATTGGTCTGAAGTTCCAGCAAAAAGCGGCGCCAACAACACAAGCGCAGTTCCACGACCCGGAAAACTACGCGGCATTACCCAGACAATTGCAAACGGCGCGGTAAGCAACAGGGCAACCCGGCCAGGGTTGATTGCCTGAAACGCCCAGTCATAAGAAGCGACTCGTTCTAAACCAAGATAAACAATACGAATGATAGTGTCTGCAACGCTAAAAATTCCAAGCGCTGCGTCAGCATCGAAAAAATTAATCAGCAGCCCTACCAGAACCAAAGGAATCAAAAACAATGTGAATATTGGAATTGCTAACAGATTTGCGAACGGTGATACCCACGATATTTGTTGAAAATGCATGGCAGTCAGCGGTACAAGAACCGGAAACAACAAGATCTGAATCGTGACCAACGACCAGTAGCTTCGGGCACCACGGCCGGCTGCCAGGCACACCAAAAGCAATGACACGGTGAATGATAACCAGAAAGCCGTTTCCAGAACTGCAGCCGGATCATACAAGAGCACGGCTAATACCGCCCAGGCAAGCAGCTGAAAGCCGTTCGTACCTCTACGAATCAACAGTGCAGTGGTAGCTCCAACAACTGCGCACAGGGCCCTTTGTGTGGGCACCGAAAACCCGGCCATTGCGGCATACATTACAGCGGGCAGCAATGAAAACGCTGTTGAAAACACCTGTTTCGGCAAAATGCGCAGCCACCCAGGTCCGTGTCGCCAGAAAAAACTTCCAGCTAGGAAACCAAGCAGTGCCGCCATGCCAACATGCATGCCGGATATTGCAAGCAAGTGGCGGGTACCCGTTCTATCTAAGGTTCGCCACACTTCCTTGGTTACCGCAGCGCGGTAACCCGTCGACAAGGCCGCCAACAATGCGCCGGAATCACCCGGAAAGTGCCTGAGCAGATCAAAAGTCACCACTTGCCGCAGGGATGCCATGCCAGCGTTGTGCTCCAGCTTTCTGGTCGCAGCACTTTTCCTGATGTACCCGGTGGCACCGATGTTGCGTGAAAACAGCCAACGCTCATAATCAAATCCCCCCGGATTCATAAACCCCCGCGGTGATCGCAACCGAGCTACAACCCGCCAACTGTCACCTGCATGAAGATTTGCCGGCGCGTTGTACCAATTCAACAACAATCTGCTCGGCAATTCGAAGGAGTCTGTTTTGTCCGTGACGATTGCGACAAATCGAGCCCGGATGCCACTTGTTTCAGGAATGGATCCAATAGTCATTGTCAGTTCGAAATCCTTGCCAGACAAGTTTTCAGGCAATCGCTCCGTAAGACGGGAAGCCGCGTTCAGCCACGCACATGCGAAACCCACGACAAACCAGCATGGCCATTTGGGAAAGCTTGAATGTCTGACTCCGATTGCCAAGGGCAAACCGGTAAATAGCAACGTGCCAGGCGGAAGCTGCGGGCAGAGATACAGGGTATATATTCCTGCCAAAAAGGTTGCAGCCAATAAAGGCATTTTCGCGTCCATGCAATATGTGGATAATCAATACATTGGTTAGTAGATTGGGCTCATAATGCCGAGGAAATTCCTGAAACGTTTACTACCTTCCCGTGGTGACCTCCATGACCGCTGGTTCCTGCGCCCTTTTGAAGCCATCTTGCACGATTCTGCCTTGTGGCATTTCAATCGACGAGGAACATGCAAGGCTTTCGCAATCGGCCTGTTCATGGCCTGGGTACCAATTCCCTTCCAGATGGTGTTGTCTTGTCTTATCGCGCTGCTGATTCGGGTCAACTTGCCTGTAGCGGTAGTGACGGTTTGGCTAACAAATCCGGTAACCATTGCGCCGTTCTTCTACTTTGCCTATCAGGTCGGCAATGTAATTCTTGGGCAGCCCGACCAAGCCTTCGAATTCAAACCGGACATCCAGTGGCTACTGGGCGAAGTTGTTTCGATCTGGAAACCGCTGATCACGGGCTCACTGTTGCTTGGGGTGCTTTCGTCGGCAATCGGGTATTTCCTGCTTAATTACGTCTGGATGCAATATGCCTTGAATCGCTACCGCAAACGGCAACATTCGCCGACAACTAAGACAAACTGAGGTGTCCGTCCTCAAGACGGTAGACGCGGTCCATGCGGCCAGCCAGATCCGGATCGTGTGTTACAACCAGTAGTGCAGTGCCCAGCTCCCGGTTCAATCCCAACATGATGTCGTACACTTGGCTGCCACTTTGACGATCGAGGTTACCAGTTGGTTCATCAGCCAGCAGGATCCCAGGCTGTGTAATCAGCGCCCGAGCAACCGCTGCACGTTGCCGTTCACCTCCGGACATTTCGCTGGGTTTATGATGTAAACGGTGTTGCAAACCCACTTTCGACAACAACTGTGTGGCTTTTTCGTTTGCCACACTCGCGCTATCTTTGCGGATCAACAAAGGCATGGCAACGTTTTCAATTGCCGTAAATTCGCGCAATAAATGGTGAAACTGGTAAATAAAGCCAATATATCGATTGCGGATATTACCGCGCTCCGTTTCACTGATGCCTGACAATTCAGTATCTGCAACTCTTACTTCGCCCGCGGTCGGCTTTTCCAAACCGCCCAGCAAATGCAGTAACGTGCTTTTACCCGACCCGGATACGCCAACAACGGCTACCTGTTCAGTCTCGTGAATTTCCAGGTCAACGCCTTCAAGCACATGCACCTCTTCTACCATTTCCTGAAAATGCTTAACCAGCCCCTGGCAAGACAGGATTGGTGTACGCGTAGGCAAAGGGTCATTCATAACGCAATGCTTCTGCCGGCTGTGTTGCGGCCGCGCGCAGTGCCGGATATATGGTTGAAAGCAGGGCTAAAAGGAAAGATCCCACTGTCGTAATGACTACATCAGTCAGTTGAAGATCAGATGGAAGATCGCTGATGTAATAAACGTCACCCGGTAAAAACTCAATACCAAGCGACTGCTCGATGAATGGCACAATGATTTCCACGTTCAATGCCAGAAGGACTCCAAGGCTCACACCCAACAATGCCCCCATTATTCCAATGACTGTGCCCTGCACCATGAACACCGCCATGATGGATCGCGGCGACGCCCCGAGTGTGCGTAGGATTGCGATGTCTGCCTGCTTGTCCGTCACTACCATAACTAAAGTAGAAATAATATTGAACATTGCCACCGTAACTATGAGAAACAAGATGACGGACATAATGCGTTTTTCCATTTTCAGCGCGCGATAAAGATTAGTGTGCTGTCGGGTCCAGTCGGAAATAAAGTAAGTGTCGTCACCCAAGCTGTAAGCTACTTCGCGCACCACGCGGTTGGCCTGGAACAGGTCCTGTACTTTTAGCCGCACACCACTAATCTCCTCACCCATACCAAACAACCGGGAAGCGTCGTGCATGTGAATGAGAGCTAGACTGCGGTCGTATTCGTACATACCAACCTCAAATAATCCGGTTACCTTGAAGCGTCTCAGACGGGGGGCGATACCGGCTGGGGTTACAGTGCCTTGGGTAGTCATGATAACCAGGCGGTCACCTGGAAAGGTTTGCAAAGCATTAGCCAATTCGCTACCCAGAATGATGC